>CAINVI010000186.1 GCA_903854075.1 Candidatus Pollutiaquabacter sp.
ATTACCGGTTGCACGAAGCTTGCTTTGGTTGTACTGCAGAGTAATATCATAACCAATAATATTGGCTACTGTATCCACAGCGCGAATAGGCACGCATACACTGGTATCAAAGCATTCACCACTCAAAGAAACCACTTTATACGGCAGCGCGTTAGGATCAATGATATTCACCACAACAGCCGATGAAGTTGTAACCGCTCCTCTGTTGTCTGTGGCGCGTGCAGTAACGGTAGCCGTACCAATAACAGACGTCCATGCAAATGAATAGGGAGACGTATTATCTGTACCTACTAGTGAGCCATTCACAAAGAATCCTACACTTGAAACAGAGCCATCGGCGTCATTTGCACTGGCTGTGAAAGTAACTGTTGCGGGAAACGTGAAGTTAGCACCATTGGAAGGAGCAGTTATTGAAACGGTAGGCGGCACGTTATTTACGACGCTAATCGTAACGGTGGCTGAAGTAGTTTGAGCACCTAAGTTATCCGTTGCACGAGCTGTCAATGTATGGGACCCTAACGTAGCGGTATAACTGGCTGCATAAGGAGAAGTGTTATCGACCGACAACGAAACGCCGTCTACAAAAAATTCCACCTGTGCAACTGAACCATTATCCGTTGCTGTAGCTGTGATAGAAACAACATCTCCTACAACAAAAGAAGAACTGTTAGCAGGAGCTGTAATTGAACAAGCTGGTGGTGGATTACTGGCCACAGTAATGCTTACAGAAGCAGAAGTTGTTTGGGCACCCAAATTATCAGTCGCTCGAGCCGTAACTACACGAGTTCCGGCAACACCGGTATAAGTAGCAGCATATGGAGCTGTGTTATCAACTCCAACTGATACACCATCAACAAAAAACTCTACAGAAGAAACACTACCATCAGCATCTGCAGCAGTAGCCGTGATGGATATAGCCGCTCCGGTAATAAAACTTGAACCATTAGCAGGCGCAGTAATACTCACTGTTGGAGCCTGATTGGCTGCACCAACTGTACCTGTAAGAAATGTACGAGTGATTTCCGAGCCGGTAGGATTAGAAGAAACATAATTTTCCGTACCACCGGTTGGTGTACCTATCTGAACATTCAACACATAGTTAAGTACCCCGGTGGTAGTGAACTGACCAACGCAAACGATATTAGTGGTATCCAAACCGGTTACTCCGCCAAGCGCTGCGACTGAACCGTTACTGGTAGTGAACAATCCGCCAACCTGACTTGTACCATCGAACACTCCTAAATCACCATTTCCGGTACTGGCTATTCCAACAAAAGTTACGGAGGCAGGGGATCCTGCCAAGAGTCCGTCACGTGAATTTGTACCAGTAATCGGGAAGGTAATCGATGGATCGTTGTTGGCAAGGATCCCGTTTGCATTACCAAGAGAGCCATCAGAATCTACGGATTTTCTAGAGGCGACTTTTCCTGCGCAACCTGCACCAACAGAAAACCAAGAGTCAATCATTGCAGTAAACTTTCTGATGTTCGTTGTGCTGACTCCATTTGGAGAGGTAGAACCATAGTTCTCATCATTAAAGAATGACGTGCTGGATTGAATGGTCAGCGGGTGAGCCGCAACACCATATAGTGCCTGGAAATTATATCCCGGCTTCATATCAACATAAACACGGTAGGTAACCGAACCGACAGGGAGATTTCCTGCAGCTGCAGCAGAATCCGCTGCATTAGACACGTAGTACTTTTCAACTATTATATTTTCGAGTCCGTTTTGCGCCTTGGCCAATTTCACTGAAAGCAGTGAAATTAGCAACAGGCCATAAAACAGAACATGCATGAGGCGTTTCATTGTGTTAGTTTTTTATTTAATGAATTTAATGAGTGATTATTGGCAAGACTGATTGAACTTACCGAGCAATTGCAAAAAGTCAGAGTTATTGGTAATACCATCACTGTTCAAATCGGTAGGACAATCTTGAGAACCATTAACTGCACCAAGAATTTTCGCCTGCGCAAACTCAGACAACCAGTTTTTACCGGTAGGAGCAAAAGCACCACGGTAGTTAGCCGGTGTGAAGAACCCGTCAGAAGGAGGGGTTGGACAGCCCGTTACTGAAAGAGCAGGATTAGGAATTACATCTGCCTGCGTGGTTACACTGTTGGAAGAAGAATTCATCGCCCAGTTATACGTCATACCTGCAATTGAACTCGTGGCAATATTGAGGTCCGTCGTGAAAAACTGTGCAGTATCAGAAGATACGATTGTACCTGCAGATGGAGCACCCGTGTTGAAATCCACACGGAATGGGAATGAAGTTCCGGCAAACGTATTACATTTTACTTTTAAGGTTTGGCTTCCGTTACCACCGGTCACCGCCCAATTATGCCAAGCTTCTGAGCCTCCTGTGCGTGTTCCAACTGCTTTTAATACATTGAACCCATAGCGGAAATTTGCAAATACACTATTATAAAATTCGCCTTCCGTGATTTCTTTAGCGCAAATTCCTGCAATAGACGTATTATCAACCGTACGAACCGATTTAGCATTACCGATTACAGTAGTGTTATAAAATACAGGGCGTGAACGTGGTAAATTATTCGACTTCTGATCGTCGCCATCACACTCAAAACCGTTGTCAGCGTCAGCACTGGTTAAGGTATCATTCGTACTGGTCTTCAGTGCGAAGAGAAACTGACCTTTACCTCTCCAACCATCATCAAAATCGAAATTGTCATCATTCGAGAAAAGTGATGTGCAATACTTTAGATTGACAGTTCCGCCCCACATTTCGTAGCTATCATCTGCACAAGAGATAACTTCCACATGGTCAACTTGGGTACCGCGACCTACAGAACCGAGTGAAAGCGCGTTAATCTCACCACCAACTTGAAGATTGGCACCGGCATGACGAATAGAAACGTAACGCAATATTCCGGAATTGTCGTTATCATCAAAGGTTTCACCTGCCGTTAGATTCGCTCCGAATTGATCTTTTTTATTGGATGAAGCAAATCCTTCGAATGTACCCAAGCCATCAGCGACGCAAATACGTCCATCACCTACACCAGCCTGGAAAGGTCCGTTGTTAGCAAGCAACAGGTTGTTGGAAGCGCGACCGGCAATACAAACTCCTCCCCATTTACCTTTATTATTGATGCCATAGGTGCCATCCAAAGGATCGGCTTCAGTCGTGAAAACAATTGGACAAGTTTCCGTTCCGCTAGCAAATATTTTTCCATAACGCATAACGGTAAAGGCTACAGACGAATCGGCGGTTGAATAAGAACGACCTTTAATTAAGGTGCCGGGCTGAATGGTTACTACCTTGCCACTGTCGATATAAATCTTTTTGTCAAGAATATACGTCTTTGAGCAATCTAAAATAGTATTGGACGCGGTCAGTATACCATCATTGGCACCACCACTAGTTGCCAACGTAGACAAAAGAACGGTTGTACGAGAAGATACAGGTGGACAACCACATTGTTCGCCAAGATTTGTCTGTGCATTTACTTGAGTTGCTGTAGCAGTGGCGATAGCTGCAAGGGCAATCAAATTTTTAAGTGTTTTCATGTGATAAGGTGATTGGGTTAGTATTGGTTATTGTTTTCAGAATTGATTTTAATTTTTTCTGAAAGCAAATGTGCAATGGCAACCTCACTAAATCACTATGTAAAACTTATGATTCGATTATCGAATTGTCAATTAAATAACAAGGGAATGAAAACGAAATGCAAACAAAAATATGCAGCCCAGTGACTGAAAATGAAAATAGAGTCAATCTTTAACGCAACGAATGCTCATTCCATAGCCATCATAGGTGTAGGAACGAAATATCCGGGAGGATTTATAATCGATATAACGATACCATGACTCACCCTGTTGCTTGGCTGTAGCTGTCCACCAAAAACCGGCAAATGAAATACCTGAAGGTACACTGTAGCGACTATCAGGCAGGCGGCAACCACCCGCTAGTGCCGAAAATTTATAACTATCACTGGCCCAAACATTGTCGTAACGCACCCAAGCATTCAACCCTGCTTTTTTTAACTTATCTCCTTCATCAAATCCTCGCCAACCTGTTTGATTGGATTCGGAAGAAGATAACCCAATAAAACGTTCCAGATTTTGCCAATCCAAATCGGTAGCGATGTGCCAACCTGCAGGAGCTATTCCTCTCGGATCCGAAACAGCAGCTTTATTGTATAAAAGTCCGGGAGCAGCCGGATTATCCTGATAAACACAGCAATTCGCCTGTAGACTATTGGCCCATCCGGCAGAATCAGTGGAAAGGATAAATGCCATAGGATCTCCTGTATTGAAAGAACGTATTCTCAAATTCTCTGCCATCCACCATTGACCACCAATCTTTACCGTTCTGTAAACATTACCTTCTGCGTCGGTAACCTGTCCCTGTTCAATTTCAGATACAGTAGTGTCGTCCTTGCAACCATAAAATGAAGCAATGATCAAGAAGAGTTTCCAAATTAGTTTTTTTCCAGCATTCATAACGTTGTGGATTTACTCTTTTATGATTAACCGATTATTCACTGAAGAACCAGTAATTATTTGCAACCAATAGGATCCGGATGCCAAGCCTAGCATCGGAATATCTATGATATTGCCTTCTAGAGTAGACGCTGGATCACTTTCATACACCAAACCGCCATTTATGGAGAAAATACGAAGAGAAGAATCATCGTTCAGCGGCAAAATAAACTCAATAGTAAGTTTGTCTTTTACAGGCACCGGGAATACACGAAACACATCTTCTAGTTTTCTGCCAAAATTCAAATCAGGACAAACAATGGACAAGTCACGGTCATTACAATAACCGGGATAACAACATAAAGTGGGCAAATTGTAATTAGCATCGGGATTAAAATTACAAGCCATAGTGTCCATACAGCCAAATACAATTAATGTACGGCAAGAATCTTCGCTCTCACAACTATAGGACGATGAATACTCCAGATAATTAGGATCAAGACATCCACAAACCGGAGGATATGTTAGCGAAGGGCACAAACGCAACGTATCGGAGTTTATCTCACCAGCGCCAAATTCAGAAACATACTTCACCTCGATTGGAAAAGGAGTTCCTGGCTGTTCAACGATTAGATTTAACTTAAAGGATAAAGCGCCGGCTGTAGTAAATTGGCCAATCAGCACATGATTCGTTTGAGGATTTTTTCCAGCAACTCCAATTGAATTGGCTAAAAACGCACTGGTACTTATGAATGAATTTCCGGCAACCAACGAACCAAAAATAGTAGAATCATTGCCGCTTACCGGATCAACTATGCCATCAGAATAAAACGAATTAGCGGCTACTGCCATTGTATCATTGCCATCAGCTACCGTAATCGGAATGCCTGCAGTGCTGTCATTGTTAGTCAATAATCCTGTACTAATGCCGGCACTACCGCCGTCATTATTTGCACCACCTACAAATGATCCATCCGTATCGTCACTTTTCAGAAGACCAAAATATGTTTTAGTTGAATTACGGGTAAGCTGACCGATAGTCAACCATGAATCTAACGCCACCGTGTTTTCTCCATAACGAGCTTTACTTAAATCTTTACCGAAAGTCTGGCCATCGGTAAGGTGATTAAAAAATGGCGCAGTGGAGTTAATTGATATCGGATGATTGCTGTCGCCATACACTCGCTTAATTCTTGACCCCTGATTCAAGTCCACATAAACTCGGTAGGTGGTAGTTCCCGGTGCTATGCCACCTCCGATCGTATCTGTAGCATCATTAGCATCAGAAACATAAAAACGCTCTACAATAACCCCCTCTACCTGCCCCAGACACGGCACAGTAAGAATAAGAGAAACGAATAACCAAAACAAAACAATCCTCCACATGACACTATAGTTTATAGGTTAAGCCTGCCTGCAAAAGGGTGCCAAATCTGAAGTTGTCAAAATCCAGCGTAAATCCATCCTGATAGTTGTACGTTCGGCGGACAGGCGCATTCAACAAATCTTTTACCGTGAAACTGGCTATAAAATGCTTGCCGATATTTTTACTTGCTTTTATATCGATTAGATGTCTTGGTACTTCATAAATGTCCGGCACCTCTTTGACATCTGCTGCAATAACCAAACGTCGTCCTTGTACATTATAACTTACTGTAAATGACATGCCGTACTTCTTAGGCGTATACGTCATAATAGCGTTAAAAACATAAGGTGCTTGTCCAAACATTGGACGTCGGATAGTATCTAACGGGAAATAAGTTTTAACGCCGTCCGAAAGATCCAGTCGCTTTCTGACAAATTCTGTTTCGGATTTTATCAGTGAAATATTTGCTCTAAGATCTAACGTTGGCAAGAGCTTAAAATGGCCTTCCATTTCCACACCTGCTACATACGAATTATCCACGTTCTGCCAGGTTAGGCCAACGGATTTGACAATCTCTATGTGGTCCCTGAATTTCTTATAGAAAAGGCTAACCGAAAAATCGCACCCCTGCTGCGGATAGAATTCATATCTGAAATCAAAATTATCCACATGCACTGTCTTGAGATCAGAATTACCGAAAACGAATGCGCGGTATTCATAATCCAATTGAGCCACGTCTGATAACTCACGAATACTTGGTCGCGCCACCGTATGACTGTAGTTGAAACGCAAATTCATTGGTA
>CAINVI010000187.1 GCA_903854075.1 Candidatus Pollutiaquabacter sp.
CCAATGTATCAAGCAAAATGGAACCAAACCGGTAGTCGGATTTAATCCCGGACAAACTGCGCCTCCGGGACGCCGTATGGGACATGCCGGTGCAATTGTCGGCGGTCACGACGATACCGCAGCCGCTAAAATGAAAATCATGGCCGAGTGTGGCATCCACGTGTGCGATTCTCCGGCAGTTAGTGGTGTTTCCATTGCGATAGTGATGGGAGTGACGGTTGCTTAAACTTTATTCAAGATTCAATATTTAACATTCAATATTCAAAATTCAATTAGTTCTCTACAATAGAACACAAAATTCAAGGCTAAATTATTTAATCTTGAATTTTGAATCTTGATTTTTTTTAAATCCAACTATGTCCCAACTCTTACTCGGCAAAAACGCTCTCGTTACCGGTGCCTCCAAAGGAATCGGCAAAGGAATTGCTATCGAATTGGCCAAGCATGGTGCCAATGTCGCATTTACTTATTTATCGTCGGTCGAAAAAGGACAAGCGCTTGAAGCTGAACTGGCAGCGATGGGTGTTAAAGCCAAAGGATATCGTTCGGATGCCTCCGATTTTAAAGCGGCCGAAGAATTAGTGAATACCATCATTGCAGATTTCGGCTCGCTGGAGATCATTGTCAATAATGCAGGGATTACCAAAGACGGCTTGTTGATGCGGATGACCGAAGATCAGTTTAATGATGTAGTGCGTACCAATTTGAATTCTGTGTTCAATGTAACCAAGGCGGCACTGCGTCAATTGCTCAAACAAAAATATGGCAGCATCATCAACATCACCAGTGTAGTCGGTGTTCGTGGAAATGCCGGCCAGGCAAATTATGCGGCGTCAAAAGCCGGTATTATTGGTTTCACGAAGTCAGTAGCACTGGAATTAGGATCCCGTAACATCCGTTGTAATGCCATTGCACCAGGATTCATTGAAACAGAAATGACAGCTGTTCTCGATGCTGCTGTCGTTCAGGGCTGGCGTGATGCCATACCACTTAAGCGCGGTGGAACACCGGAGGATATTGCGAATACCGTCATCTTCCTGGCGTCCGATCTTTCGTCCTACATCACCGGACAGGTGCTCAATGTCGATGGTGGCATGAATACCGCCTGATCCTCACAGTTAATTAACCACTAATCATACATTTAAACTACTAAAATTAACACCATGAAGTTTAACCGCTTACTTTCAATTTTCATGCTGCTCACCGTTGCAGTAAGTGCACAAGTTGCATCGTTTACATCCTTACCTGCCGGTTGTTTATCGTACGGCATGTCTCCAAGTGGAACATTTATCACAGGAGTTGATGCTAATGGTTGTTTCGTTTACAAGACCACTGATTCAACCCTTACAAGTATCGGTGGCATTGAAGCCTATGGAATTACTGATGCAGGTATCGTAGGCGGTTCCATCGCTGGAACTACACCTTTTGGTCCGGCTACCGTGGCTGCTATTTACAATCCATCTTCCGGCTGGACACAATTACCAACAGTGCCTGGCGGCGGTTATGTGACCGGTACCGGCGATTATTCATACATATTCGGTATTTCCGATAACGGAGAATCTGTTTGCGGTATGTATTGGGTGAACGGCGGAAAAACAACTGCCTATGTTTACAACACAAATGCTGGTTATACTGCGCTTCAAGATATTGGTCAAAGTGCACGCGCTAATTGTATTTCCGGCGACGGACAAGTGGCCGGAGGCTGGTGGCAAGATGCGAGCCGTGTGCCGATTCGTTGGTCGCCATATCCTTCCGCAACTCCAATTGGCCAGTTTGGTGAAGCTAACGGCACCAATTCTACCGGAAGTTATGTTGCCGCATCGGATGCGGTTGCGTTCGGCAATGAGCCAATCATTTGGGACGCTGCTTCCGGCGCAGCAATTTTCATTCCTATTCCGGCAGGAGCTGTAGATGGTGAAGCAATGGCAGTGTCTGACAACCGCGTTGTAGTGGGAATCTATAGTAACGGTGGTTTTGGCGGCGGTGCCGGATTTATAAATATCCCGGGAATCGGAACCGTTGACCTTGTTAGTTACCTGACCACTCTTGGAGCTACCGGTGTAACGAATTGTGGATTCCCTCAAGCCATTTCTCGCAATGGACGTTACATCAGCGGTATTACTTCCGGTTTTCCACGTAAGGCTTGGTTCGCAGACCTTGGACAGGTTCCTACCGGACTTACTAATCCCGAATTGGAAATCCATACACTCGCTGCTTATCCTAATCCGGTAGCAAGTGCTCAAACAACGCTTGCCTTTGAATTGAGAAAATCTGCTGAAACGAATGTGTCTGTCTATGATGTAAACGGTAAACTAGTACGTACGTTTTCATTGGGTCAACTTTCAACCGGTAAG
>CAINVI010000188.1 GCA_903854075.1 Candidatus Pollutiaquabacter sp.
CATTCACAAAGGCAGGCACGTCAGTGCCTGACGAGCCTTGTGAAACGCCCACTTTGTGGGCAGTTATGAGTGGTGAAGGTGTTGCATATTGCGCATCTTCGATGCGAAATGGTGTAAGACAACTTTTTCATTTATTTCTTCGCAAACTTCTTTTTTTGTCGACGCGACTTCTTCTGTCGTCGTCGTCGTTTACGAGTTCCACCTAATTTTGGACTATCGTCATCATCATCATCATCATCACCAAAATTAAGTGTCATCGGTTTAAATTCACGTTCGACATTGGTTCTCTCTTTCCTCTTACGAGGTGGTGCACTCATTTTGCTTAACTCCGCGGATATTTGTCGGTGAAACTCTTTTGGCGTTGCTAAACCCGCGTATCCATCTACATTATATGCATCATCGTTCAATCTTACATTTGGCTCACAAATTACACATTCTGGATGGAAAAAAGAACCGGGAATAGGTTCTTGCATAAAATTAGCCGCATAACCAGGAAGTCCGTTGTCACATAGAAATTGAACGACTTTCCAATCATTAGGCCCCACCGAGTTTCTGACTTGACCACGCGAATTATACCCAAAACTAGAATTTAATGCTCGCTTTACCTCTTCGTCTTTTATCAATTGCGACAAGTAATCCATCGTTTTGCGACTGTCTATCGCAAGCAGTACATGCGATTTCTGTGTAATGTACGAAAAAACATAGCCATAAATTCGAGAGGTTTCTTCGTTAAATCCAAAATAGGCCGGGGCTTGAACAGGGGTATACGCCCACTCCGTCAATGGTTTGCGAAAACTTTTGAACAATGGTGTGCCTGCTGGTATCACGTAGGTATCGTAGAGATCGCCTGGGACAAACCAATTTGCGATTTTTGCTTTTAGCGCTATTTTCATGGGGTCGTCATTCATTTGGACTTATACAGTTTATGGTCATTTTAAAATTATTATTCATCCATCAAAAATGTCTTCTCTATCTGTTCAAGGACATTTGTGGCGTGCTTGTTTTCAATCTCGATGCACTGTTGTCTCGCCTTCTCTGAAAGCGGAACCAAGACATATATGATTCCCGATACATTCATCTTCTTTTCGTTCTTTCCCCAGAATTTCTTCTTTATTTTTGTCTCGCTCGATGCTTTCAAGACCAACACCCCCTTGTTTCCATCATTGTCCGTGATATCTTTGATAAATGCCTCTTTTTCTTCTTTATCCTCTGAACTGCTGCAAATATCGATCGTTAAGCCAGATACCGCCTGCAAAATGCCGGGGACGTTGCCTACCATTCCCGCAACTGTTGCCGCAATCAGCTTGGAGAGGTTGTCCACCGCCAAATGGAACTCGGTCACCTCTACCGTGTGGTGCATTTTTTTCGATTTCGATAAAGCCCAGTCTTTTTTTATTGGAACAAGTATTTCGTTGTTTTGTAGACTCGGTGTCCACTTGATGTTCGTCTTGGCCCAAACCAAAAGTTCTTGGACAGACTGTGATACATATCCGTCATGTGAGTAGGCGATTGTCTGGGTCTCTCCATTGTATACAATGCACGCTCTTGCTCGCCCTAAAGATGCGGTGATTGCATCGGATTTGTTTACATAAGGAACGCCGGACTGGATCGATCGCCCGCCGGAAAACCAGTCACTAAATGCATTGAGTGCGTCTCCTGCAAAATACACGACGTAGTATGCCATTTATACCGGTGAAGATTTAAAATGGGACACCCCGTCGGGGTGTCATTTCAAATCGTTACCGATACCGCTCCCTTGGAGAATTAAAATGTCCCATTTTAATTCTTCAATGGTGTAAACTATGGCACCCATACACAGTGCAGTTTAAAATTATTACTACCCTTATGGAATTGTGCAGTCGAAAAATTAAAATGTCCCATTTAAATTTTTCATAATATTATATAAAATTGTATGGTATAACATAAATAATACTTATTACTTTACTAAAACCTGACTCGTTTATTACATTTATTTTTTTAGAACTGGACATTA
>CAINVI010000189.1 GCA_903854075.1 Candidatus Pollutiaquabacter sp.
GAAGCCACTGACAGCGGCATGGACGGCAAGCGTCCTTGCAAAGCGACGTTGCTATCGTTGTGGGATCCCAAAGACAATACTACACTGCGTATTGACTTGTGGACGAAGGAAATGCCGGTCGATGATATGAAACGATTTTTCTATGAAAACTTCGCTTCTATGGCTGATACGTATGTACGTGCTACCAATGATGAAGAAGGGGCGCGTTCTATCCGAAAATTCGCCGACGAATTTGCCTTATCGACCGGATTGAAAGGAGAAAAAAAATAAATTTTTATTGTTTTTCAGGCGCCTGGAATAACCGGTTGCATTCTTCAATGTAGAAGAGAATTTCTTCACGACCGGTTCGTTGATCAGCAGAAGTAAGAAAAAGTTGCGGTAAATCTTCCCAGGTTTCGCGTAAGGTGCGTTTGTAGTGCTCTACGGAGCGTATCGTTTGCTGTTTGGATACCTTGTCACACTTCGTGAAAACGATACTGAATGGAATACGGTTTCCGCCGAGCCAGTTAATAAAATCGACATCCTGTTTTTGCGGTTCGTGACGCACGTCGACTAGCACGAAAACCGTCATCATGTTTTCGCGTTTCAGCAAGTAGTCACGAATCATTTTTTGCCATTTCACGCGTTCTGTCCAGGAGACTTTCGCGTAACCATAACCGGGAAGATCAACGAGGTACCATTGTTCGTTGATCAGAAAGTGATTGATGAGCTGTGTCTTACCGGGATTCGCAGAAGTTTTGGCCAGTTGTTTTCTACCCGTCAGCATATTGATTAACGAGGATTTGCCCACGTTGGATCGTCCGATGAAGGCATATTCCGGCAACTTTGGTTCCGGACATTTGTCTACGGATGGACTACTGATGGTAAACGTGGCGTCTTTGATGACCATAACGGGGAAGATCCGGTTGGGGATCCCAAAAGAGGTTGCCGGAATAATTTCCGGTGATTATCAGGCGAAATGTTTTTTCAGCCAGCCACTAAGGTGGTGGTTAAACTGTTCTGGCTGTTCCATCATCGGGGCGTGTCCGCATTGGTCAATCCAGAAGAGTTCGCTGTTAGGCAGCAAACGGTTGAATTCTTCGGCTACATCCGGCGGCGTGACCGTATCCTGCTTTCCCCATATCAGACAGGACGGCCATTTCATCTCAGCCAGGTCATCGCTCATGTTATGACGAATAGCTGATTTGGCCAGGGAAAGGATACGAATAAGTTTGCCTTTATCGTTCACGATTCCGTATACCTCATCGACGAGTTCCTTCGTGGCGGTTCGTGGATCGTAGAAGGTGTATTCTACTTTTGTTTTGATATAATTATAATCCTCACGCTTTGGGAAAGTGCCGCCCATCGCGTTTTCGTAAAGACCGGAACTGCCGGTAAGAACAATGCCTTTTACATTCTCGGGGTGACGCTTTACATAGACGAGCGTGACGTGACCGCCCAGCGAATTTCCGATGAAGATAATGTCGTTGAGCTGTTTGAACGTGACAAAGTCATGCACGAATTCTGCAAGTGCTTTGACGTTCGTGTTCAGTACCGGAAGGGTGTAAATCGGCATCAGCGGGATGATCACGCGATAGTTCGCAGAGAAGTGACCCACGACATCCGTCCAGTTACTAAGTGCGCCGAAGAGTCCGTGCAACAACACCAATGGCTGGCCGCTTCCTTCTTCGATGTATTGAAATTCTCCTTCTTGTTTGATCTCGTATCCCATATAGGCGATTTCCTCAAAAGTAGGTAAAAATAAAAAAGCGCGCAGCGTTGAATAGCTGCTATTGGTGCCGATTCATTTTATCCTGACGCGTAAAGATGGGGGCTTATGCAAGCCCGTTTTTAGGTCAAAAACCTAAAGTTTTCAACAAAGTGGGAGAAAGTGGCAGAAAGTGGGAAAAATTGGTTTACATTAGCACCACTGAAATCAAGGGGATGGCAGGCTTCATAGGTGAGTTTCATTGTACGATCGACGACAAGGGTCGATTTCTGTTGCCTTCGGGACTGAAAAAGCAGTTGCCGGCGAAGGAGCAGAAGCGCTTTGTGGTACACCGGGGTTTTGAAAAGCACCTTGTGTTGTATACGCGTAAGGAATGGGAACGTATTTCTGCGGAAGTCAACTCGCTAAATCTGTATGTCCGCAAGAACCTGGAGTTTGTCCGTAAGTTCAATCGCGGCGCATCCGACATGGAGCTGGATACCAGCAACCGTTTGCTCGTCCCTAAGACTCTTACCGATTATGCCGGTATCGCCAAGGATATCGTCTTGTTTGCCTTCGGTAACCGGATAGAAATCTGGTCGGAGGAAGAATACAAGAAGATGATGAAAGACGATGCCGACGGCTTTGCCAAGCTTGCCGAAGATGTGATGGGCGGCACCAAAAAAGATGACGACAACGAGTAGTTATCATGATCCGGTTTTACTCCGGGAGAGTGTTGACGCGCTTGGAATCATAAAAGACGGCGTTTATGTAGACGCCACCATGGGAGGAGGAGGTCATACGCGGGAAATACTGCGTAGGCTGGGAAGTGAAGGAACGTTATTTGGATTTGATCAGGACGAAGAAGCCGGCAAGAATGCGCCGGTGGATGAACGATTTACCTGGGTTCGACATAATTACCGGTACATGAAACGTTTTTTGCGGTTTTATGATCGATTGCCGGTCCATGGCATACTCGCCGATTTAGGAGTTTCCTCCCATCAGTTCGACGAAGGCGATCGTGGGTTTTCTATCCGGTTCGATGGGCCGCTGGATATGAGAATGAATCAGGAGGCCGGACTTACTGCTGCAGATATCGTCAATCGTTACTCGCAGGAGGAGTTGGTCCGCGTGCTTCGGGAATACGGAGAAATTCGAAACGCGTGGGAATTGGCGAAGCGGTTGATCGCTACGCGTGGTCAGGCGCCGTTTACTACCACAGCCGGATTGCGTGAAACAGTGCTTCCCTTCGCGGAGCGAGGAAATGAATCACAGTATCTCGCCCGACTCTTTCAGTCGCTGCGCATCGAGGTGAATGACGAGTTGGGAGCGTTGAAAGAGATGCTAGAGCAAGCAGCTGATGTATTGGCGCCCGGGGGCAAGCTTGTGGTCATCGCCTATCATTCGCTGGAAGATCGGCTGGTCAAGAATTTTATTGCACACGGAAAATTTGAAGGTGAAGCAGCGAAGGATATCTACGGTAATGTGGCGCAAGTGCCTTTTGCTGCAGCAACCCGAAAACCGGTAGAGCCGAATGAGGAGGAGATTGCCCGGAATCCGCGTGCACGAAGTGCTAAAATGAGAATTGCAGTAAAACAGTAAAGGGATGTCAACCAATAAAGTCAGGAAGTCCGAAGCAAACGAGGAAGAAACCGGCGAAGTAGCTGAGCCGGTGGCGCCACGTCGTCGCTCGTCGGGATCCGCCCGGACCTTATTGAAAAAACTCAATGTGTTTGATTGGTTTGATCGTAATCAGATCGTCAACAACATGCCCTATATTCTTTTCCTGACGTTTCTGGTCATATTATATATCGCCAACAGTTATTACGCGGAACGAATCATACGCGACATTGATAAAACAAAGACGGAGATGAAAGAGAAAAGTGCCGAGTTCATTTCCACGAGGTCTCAGTTGATGTACAAAAGCAAACAATCAGAAGTGGCTGACGCTGTCGAAAGTTTAGGGTTGAAGGAAAGTGTAGAGCCGCCTCAAAAATTAACGATTCCTGCTCCGGTAGAAAAACAATAATATCCCCTTTGGAAGCACGTAAGGTCATTCTTTATCGTATTTATATCGCTTTTTTCCTGATCTGTATTTTCGGGATAGTAGTGATTATACAGATCGGTAAAATTCAGTTTGTACAGGGGAACTACTGGAAAGACAAGGCGGATAGCCTGATGCTCCAATACATCACTATCGATGCTGCCCGCGGAAATATTTTCGCCGAAGACGGCGTCAATTTACTGGCTACCTCCGTGCCGATTTATGATGTTCATTTCGATACGCGTGCAGGAGCTATAACCAGCGAAATTTTTTCGGCAAATGTTGATTCACTGGCACACGGACTGTCTCTCCTCTTCAAAGACAAGTCGCAGCAAGACTATCGTCAGCAACTGGTGACGGCACGGGCGAAAAAAGAGCGTTACCATCTCATTCGTCGCGGTATTAGTTATCCTGAATTACAACAACTCAAGCAATTGCCGGTTTTTCGAATGGGTCGTTATAAGGGTGGATTGCTGGTGGAACAGAAAAGCAAACGAGAGTTGCCATTCCGTGAATTGGCAAAGCGTACCATCGGTACAATGCGTGATGTAAAACCTGTAGGAATTGAAGAAGCCTTCAATGATGAACTGAAAGGCGTAAGTGGAAAACGATTGATGCAGAAGATTTCCGGTAACACGTGGAAGCCGGTCAACGATAAAGATGAAATTGAACCGAAAGATGGAAATGATATCATCACGACCATTGACAGAAATATTCAGGACGTAGCGGAAAATTCGCTGGAAGAACATCTTCGCCTTCGGAATGCTGATCATGGTTGTGCGATATTGATGGAGGTAGAAACCGGTGAAATCAAAGCTATCGCCAATTTGTCACGTACCAAGGACAGTAGTTATGTAGAAAATTTTAACTATGCGATTGCGGAAGCCACGGAGCCAGGGTCCACGTTCAAAATGGCCTCCATGCTGGCAGCTATTGATGACGGATTTGTAGACACTTCGGATGTTCAGTTTGTCGGTAACGGCGAAACAGTCTACTTCGGACACAAGATGGAAGACGCACATCCGCCACACGAGTCACGACTTACGGTGTCTAAAATATTTGCAACTTCTTCCAATGTCGGCACTTCCCGAATCATTTATAATAACTATGCCAAGCGCCCTCAGGATTTCATTGATAAGCTTCATTCTTTTGGACTCGGTACGCCGCTCGGACTTCAGATAAAAGGAGAAGGACAGCCACTAGTGAAAAACACTACCGACAAGTCTTGGTCCGGAATTTCTTTGCCATGGATTTCCATCGGCTATGAGTCCAAACTTACTCCGTTGCAGATACTTGCCTTTTATAATGCAGTGGCCAATAACGGGCGCATGATTCGTCCCAAATTTGTTAAAGAGGTTCGTCATCGTGGTCAGTTGGTGCATAGTTATCCTACTGAGATTATTCGCGATTCGATTGCTTCACAGGTGGCCCTCGCTAAAGTGCGCGGACTGATGGAAGGCGTGGTTCAATATGGAAGTGGTGCAGTGCTCAACAAATCGCCTTACAAGGTCGCAGGTAAGACCGGTACGGCAAGAATTAACAAACCGAAATTCGGATACAACAAAAACAATGTTTCGTATCAGGCATCGTTTGTCGGTTATTTTCCTGCCGACCGTCCTAAGTATTCCTGTATAGTCGTTGTGTATGCACCGTCAAACGATGTATACTATGGTGGAGCTGTTGCTGCGCCTGTATTCAAAGACATTGCTGACAAGGTGTATTCGACACGCCTCGATTTGCATGCAGCTCCATTGGAGAAAGACACCAATGTGTCGAATCCGCTACCGGTATCAAAAGCCGGTGATCAGAAAGACATGGTTCGTGTACTGGATGAAATGCAGATAGTACATACAACCGTAAGCGAAGCTTCTTGGGTGGGATCTTCCGCCGATAAGAATGCGGTCAGTTTGTCGCCAAGAAAATATACACAAGGAGGAGTTCCTAATGTCGTAGGCATGGGGCTTCGTGATGCATTGTTCTTATTGGAAAACGAAGGACTGAATGTCAAAGTGATGGGTCGAGGTCACGTAGTACATCAATCATTGACGGCGGGGTCCTCCTATAAAAAAGGTCAAACAATTTCCCTGGAACTGAGATAATGAAGCAGCTGAAAGACATATTGTACAAAGCCGGCATCCAGGAGGTGTTCGGTTCTACAGCTGTTGTTGTGGTAGACGTATGTTTTGATTCGCGTAAGGTCCGCGAGGGGTCACTGTTTGTGGCGGTTCGCGGAACGCAATCGGATGGTCATAAATTCATACCGCAGGTTGTGGCACAAGGTGTTACTGCCATAGTTTGTGAAACATTACCGGCAGAAATGCTGCCGACAGTGACTTATGTGCGCGTACCGGATGCCGGAGCTGCGTTAGGGATCATTGCAGCTAATTTTTTCGATAACCCTTCGGAAAAACTTAAACTAGTGGGTGTCACCGGAACAAACGGAAAAACTACCACAGTCACTTTATTGTATCAATTGTTTCGTCAGCTGGGCTACCGTGTCGGACTGCTTTCAACGGTCCGGAACCAGATCAACGATCAGGTAATTCCTAGTACACATACTACTCCGGATCCCATTCAGCTTAATGCGCTTCTTTCTGCCATGGTAGAAGAAGATTGTGAGTATGCCTTTATGGAAGTTAGTTCGCATGCCGTCGTACAGCACCGCATTGCAGGATTGCAATTTGCCGGCGGCGTTTTTACCAATATCACGCACGATCACCTCGATTATCACAAAACGTTCGAAGCCTATCTGAAAGCTAAAAAAGGATTTTTTGATGGTTTGGGAGAAGACGCCTTCGCGCTGGTCAATGCCGATGATAAGAATGGGATGGTAATGCTGCAAAATACCAAAGCATCCAAACATACTTATGGTGTTCGTACCATGGCAGATTTCAAGTGTCGTTTGATAGAAAATCAATTCACAGGACTACTGCTTCATCTCGATGGTCACGATGTGTTATGCCGCTTGGTGGGAAGCTTTAACGCGTATAATCTGACGGCTGCCTATGCAGTGGCCTTACTGTTGGGCAGGGAAAAACTGGAAGTGCTCACAGCACTAAGTTTACTCGCGCCGGTCGAAGGGCGATTTGATCATATCACTTCAGCGCAACACGTGATCGGTGTGATTGATTATGCGCATACGCCAGATGCTTTACAGAATGTACTGAAGACGTTGCACGATGTTATGGCTGGCGACGGACGCATCATTACGGTGGTAGGTTGCGGCGGCGATCGTGATGCGGAAAAGCGCCCGGTAATGGCCAAGATCGCCTGCGAGTTGAGTGACCGTGTAATTCTGACCAGCGATAATCCAAGAACCGAGGATCCGGTAGGAATTATTCGTCAAATGGAATCCGGTGTTCCTGTAGGAGATGTACGTAAAACGCTGTCTATTGTTGACCGCAAAGAAGCTATTAAAACGGCAGTGTCACTGGCTCAACCGGGTGACATCGTATTGCTCGCCGGAAAGGGACACGAAAAGTACCAGGAAGTAAACGGGATTCGTCATCCGTTTGACGATAAAAAGGTGTTGGAAGAACTTTTTAAAATCATGGCGTAAGCATGCTCTACTACCTGTTCAGATATCTCGACAACAATTTTGACTTTCCCGGCGCCGGTGTATTCCAGTACATCTCGTTCCGTGCGGCGATGGCGATTATTACGTCGCTGATCATCTCGTTGCTCTTTGGTAAAACAATAATTCGCTATCTCCACAGAAAGCAAGTCGGTGAAACTGTTCGTGACCTGGGATTGGAAGGACAAAAAGAAAAGCAAGGAACTCCGACAATGGGAGGATTTATCATCCTGGCTGCGATACTCATTCCAACATTGCTTTTTGCCCGACTGCTCAATGTTTACGTGATCCTGATGATTGTGACAACCGTCTGGTTAGGACTGATCGGATTCCTGGACGATTATATAAAGGTTTTCAAGAAAGACAAGGAAGGACTAGCCGGTCGATTCAAGATTATGGGACAAGTCGGGTTGGGATTGATTGTCGGGCTTACGCTTTATTTCAACCGTAATGTAGTGGTGAAAGATCGTATTCAGAAAGATCGAATCACAGTGGAGCACGTTGGCGGTAATTCCAACGTCATTGAGGATTTGCGCCAACACGAAGGAGCGCTCTATTCCGGTACTGCGGTCAAAACTACCCGTACGACGATTCCATTTGTCAAGAATCATGAATTTGATTACGCCGATTTGTTGCGCTGGATCGGAGATAATTATCTCGATTGGGCCTGGTTGATTTTTATCCCTGTGGTGATTTTGATTATCACGGCGGTTTCCAATGGTGCCAACATTACGGATGGTATAGACGGATTGGCCACTGGTACTTCTGCAATTGTCGGAGCAACGTTAGGTATTCTTGCGTATGTATCCGGCAATACGGTGTTTGCCAATTATCTCAACATCATGTACATCCCCTTCACAGGAGAGCTCGTGGTGTTCATGGCTGCGTTTGTCGGTGCATGCGTAGGCTTCTTGTGGTACAACGCATATCCCGCTCAGGTTTTCATGGGTGATACGGGAAGTCTGGCACTGGGCGGTATTATTGCCACGTTTGCAATTGCTATCCGCAAAGAACTTTTGATCCCGATCCTTTGTGGCATTTTTCTGATTGAAAATCTTTCTGTGGTAATGCAAGTGAGTTATTTCAAGTACACCAAGAAAAAATACGGAGAAGGTCGTCGCATTTTTAAAATGTCACCGCTTCACCATCATTACCAGAAGCTAGGCTATCACGAATCCAAAATCGTATCCCGCTTCTGGATTATTGGAATCTTCCTGGCTATTGTAACCATTGTAACGCTTAAGCTCCGGTAGCACAAATTACAGATCAGAATTAAACACACACACACACACACAATTTAACATGAACACTTCTACTACTAACCAATTGCTTGTCGTACTCGGCGCCGCTGAAAGCGGAGTTGGTGCTGCAGTATTGGCGGTGAAGAAGGGTTTGCAAGTGTTTGTATCGGATAGTGGAATCATCAAAGAAGAGTATAAGCGGTTGCTCCAATTGCATGGTATAGCTTTTGAGGAAGGCGGGCATGAAGAACAGCGTGTACTTTCAGCTACTGAAGTGGTTAAAAGTCCCGGAATTCCCGACAAAGCTCCGCTCATCATAAAGCTCCGTGAACAAGGAGTGCCGGTTATTTCTGAAATCGAATTCGCCGGTCGTTATACGACAGCAAAAATTGTCGGCATTACCGGCACAAACGGCAAGACAACAACCACGCTTTTAACCTATCACATCCTGAAAAAAGCAGGGTTGAATGTAGGACTTGCAGGCAATGTCGGTAAGAGTATGGCTCTGCAGGTAGCGGAAAAAGAATACGATGTTTTTGTGCTGGAATTGAGCAGCTTTCAGCTTGATGGCCTGAAAGACTTCAAGTGTGACATCGCTATTCTCACCAATATCACTCCTGATCACCTGGATCGGTACGATTATCAGCTTGAGAAATATGTTCGTTCGAAATTCAACATCACGCGACATCAGACCGATAACGACGTATTCATTTACTGTTCCGATGATCCTATTACCTGCGATTATCTACAGTTCATTCAAGGCACTGCTCAACGACTACCTTTTTCTATTAAATCCCGCCTTTCACAGGGCGCTTGGCTCGAACAAGAAACACTAACCATACAAACCAATCAACACCACTTTTCTATGCTTATCCATGAACTCGCCCTCCAGGGCAAACACAACCTCTACAATTCAATGGCGGCCGGTATCGCAGCGCGTGTACTTGACATCCGTAAGGAAGTTATTCGCGAAAGTCTTTCCGATTTCAGAAATGTCGAACATCGACTGGAACAGGTGACCACGGTACACGGTATTGAATTTATCAATGATTCGAAGGCGACAAACGTGAACTCCACATGGTACGCGCTCGAAAGCATGAACCGTCCGGTCATCCTCGTGCTTGGAGGTGTCGATAAAGGAAATGATTACTCGTCGTTGGTCGAATTGGCCCGTGAAAAGGTAAAAGCCATCGTTTGCATGGGCACCGACAATCGTAAGATATTGAAAGCGTTCAAGGATGTCGTGCCGGAAATCTTTGAAACAAAATCTGCCGAAGAAGCGGTTCAGGTTTCATACCGTTTGGGCAAGAAAGGCGATGTGGTACTGCTGTCGCCGGCATGCGCTAGTTTCGATCTTTTCGAAAATTACGAGGACCGCGGACGTCAGTTCAAGAAGGCCGTGCGTGCACTGTAAGCGTGAACCGTTAATTCATTGCATCGATGCAAACCACCTGGTTGGATAAATACTTCAAGGGTGACCGGACAATCTGGGTCATCGTATTCATACTTTCTATCTTCTCGCTGCTTGCTGTCTATAGCAGTACGGGAACGCTGGCGTACAAGTATCAGAAAGGGAATACGGAATATTATTTATTCAAACATTTGATAGTCCTGGGACTGGGACTTGCCATTATGTACGGCGCTCATCGAATAAAATATACTTTCTATTCGAAGGTGTCCACGGTAGCATTAATTTTCACCGTCCCGCTATTGCTCATGACGTTGATGCTTGGGACAAATCTAAATGAAGCCAGTCGCTGGCTCACGCTGCCTGGAACAAATATTACTTTTCAGACGTCCGATTTTGCAAAATTGGCGCTGGTCATGTATGTCGCCAGGATTTTATCAAAACGACAAGAAGAAGAAATGACCTTCCGGTCTATTTTTGTTCCACTGTTGCTGCCGGTAATGATTGTTTGTGGGCTGATACTTCCGGCTAACTTTTCAACGGCAGCTGTTTTGTTTATTTCGTGCATGTTCCTAATGCTGATTGGCCGTGTGAAAGTGAAGTACATCAGCTACATGTTCGGTATTGGTATACTTTGTTTTGGCATGTATGTCGCGTATGCCTACGCTACTGGCAATACCGGAAGGATCAAGACATGGATTTCGCGCGTGGAGCGTTTTCAGAATCCGGAGACAGAAGATAATTATCAATCCGATCAGGCAAAAATTGCCATCGCTAGCGGAGGATTAGTTGGTAAATTTCCGGGCAACAGTACGCAACGGAATTTTCTACCGCATCCTTATTCTGATTTTATTTATGCCATCATCATCGAAGAGTATGGTTTCGTTGGGGGTGTGCTGATGCTGTTTTTATACGTGTTGTTATTTTATCGGGTCATCCGTTTTATCCATCATAGTCCGATGGCATTCGGAACGTTGTTATCAGTGGGTTGTGTCTTTATTCTTACGTTTCAGGCTATGATCAATATGGCCGTTGCTGTTGGAATATTTCCGGTTACCGGTCAGCCGCTTCCGCTGGTCAGTATGGGAGGAACATCGATCTGGTTTACAAGTTTGGGTATCGGTATAATATTAAGTGTAAGTAGTCAGGTAGAGAAAGAGAAGAAGGAAGGAGGAGCTGAACTTGCTAAATCCTAAGTTGAATATCATCATCAGTGGTGGTGGAACCGGCGGGCATATTTTTCCTGCGGTCGCTATCGCGCAGGCATTGATGAAACGCAATGCGGAAAACAATATCCTTTTTGTAGGAGCCAATGGCCGTATGGAAATGGAAAAAGTTCCCGCCGCAGGTTTTCGAATTAAAGGATTGAATATTGCAGGGTTTCAGCGAAGATGGGCATTTTCCAACGTATTACTTCCGTTTAAGATTATCGCAAGTTTGTGGAAGGCGCGCGCTATCGTGCGCGAATTTAAGCCCAATGTCGCTATTGGTGTCGGCGGTTACGCCAGCGGACCTTTACTGTTCGCTGCAACATCAATGGGAATTCCGGCTTTGATACAAGAACAGAATTCATTTGCCGGAGTCACGAACCGTATCCTTGCTAAAAGGGCAAAACGGATTTGCGTCGCTTACGACGGCATGGATAAGTATTTCCCGAAAGACAGGATACTATTGACCGGTAATCCGGTTCGATCGGACTTGAAAGAGTTGCAGTCTAAGCGCGATGAAGCACTGTCTTATTTCGGACTGCGTTCGGATCGCCCGGTGTTGTTGGTTATTGGCGGAAGTTTGGGCGCTCGAACGATCAACGCAGCTATTACTTCAGGTATTGATTTCATTCGGGAGAATCAGGTTCAACTAGTATGGCAGACGGGAAAAGGCGGATTCGGTGATGCTACATCACGTGTCAAAGGCCTGGAAGCGGAAGGGATAAAAGCGTACGAATTCATCAGTCGCATGGATTTGGCCTATGCGATTGCTGATGTAGTGGTTTCCCGTGCCGGAGCCAGTTCTGTTTCTGAATTGGCTTTAGCCGGAAAAGCAGCGATTTTGGTTCCATCGCCGAATGTGGCGGAGGATCATCAAACAAAGAATGCCATGGCGCTGGTGGCCAAGCAAGCAGCATTACTGATAAAAGATAGCGCAGCATCGTTGCAGTTAATTACTGCAGCCCTGCAATTGATAAAAGATAATACACAGCAAACAGCATTGCGTGCACAAATCGCACGACTGGCTTTGCCGGATGCTGCAGAACAAATAGCTGAAGAGGTTTACCGATTAGCCGCCAAGAAATGAAACAGCACCTTGATTTCGATGCTATCAAATCTGTCTATTTCCTCGGAATAGGTGGAATCGGTATGTCGGCTATTGCTCGTTTTTTTCATCAAATGGGAAAGCACGTTGCGGGTTATGATAAAACAGCCACCCCGTTGACGGATGAATTGGTAGCCGAAGGAATTCATATTCACTTTCAGGATGCACCGGAACTCCTTCTGGAAGCATTCAAGCATCCTGAAGAAACGTTAATAGTCTTGACGCCGGCTATTCCTAAAGATCATCGGGAATGGGCCTATTTTCAGGAGAAAGGCTTCAGAATTATGAAGCGCTCTGAAGTATTGGGAGTAATTGCAGAACGTTTTTATACGATAGCGGTCGCTGGAACTCACGGCAAAACAACCACGTCTACCTTGATCGCTCATCTGCTCCGTGCTGCCGGCATTCCGTGCACGGCTTTCTTGGGCGGGATTTCTAAAAATTATAATACAAATCTCCTGGTAGGTAGGGAGCAGGACGGACGACATATCGTCGTAGTGGAAGCAGACGAATACGATCGTTCCTTCCTTACTTTGTTTCCTGACGTAGCGATCATCACCTCCATGGATCCGGATCATCTGGATATTTACGGAACACCGAACGAAATGCAGGATACCTACCGGAAATTTGCCGGCCAGGTAAAGTCTGATGGTTTGTTGATCTGTCATCAAGGATTACCCATTGGTCCGGTGGCGGCAACTAAAGTAGAATACTCCTTACGCGGACCTGCCGATTACTTTGCACCAACAGTGGAAATCAAAGATCATCAGTATCATTTCGACTGGTCCGATGGTGCAGTTACATTTAGCGGACTTACCACTCAACTTCCCGGGGAGCATAACGTCGAAAATGCTGTAGCCGCTGTAGCTGCAGTGCGCTTTGTTGGATTGAATGAAACGGAAATTCGAAAGGGACTTTCGAGTTATGTAGGCGTAAAACGCAGATTTGATTATCAGGTAAGAAACGAGCTACACATATATATTGACGATTACGCTCACCATCCGGAGGAGCTGCGTGCGTGTATCGGGTCGGTCAGGGATTTATACCCGGATCGTCACATCACGGGTATTTTTCAGCCACATTTATTTACCCGTACCCGTGATTTTGTCGATGGCTTTGCTAAAAGCCTTTCTATGCTGGATCGGTTGTTATTGCTGGACATCTATCCTGCCCGCGAGCTACCAATACCCGGCGTGACATCAGGAATCATCTTAGATAAAGTCACCTGCGCCGACAAACAGCTGCTTTCCAAAGAAGCGGTCCTTCGCTATTTAGCCGACAACCGGACGGATGTAGTGCTAACGTTGGGTGCCGGGGATATTGACCAACTCGTAGAACCTCTTCGTCGTCAACTTTCAATCCACTGATCATGGCCAAAAGCACGAATCCTATAGATTGGAAAAGAGTCCGGAAGATCGCGGGCTGGAGTTTGTTGGTTGCATTTTTCTTTGCTTCGGTTGGATTTACTGACACCCGGATGCATTCCGTACCCTGCTCCGGCGTAGAAGCCAGCGTGCTGGACACCCTCGGACACTCCTTTATTGATGCTGCAGGGATACTACAATTGGTAAAAGACAAGTATGGTGATGTCACCGAAAAGCCGGTTGGGGCAATTAACATGGCTTTGTTAGAAAAAATCATGTTGAACAACCCGTTCGTAGCCGATGCAAGGGTATTTTCAACCATTGATGGGAAGCTGCATATTGAAGTCTATCAGCGTGATCCGTTGGTTCGCGTAATAAACTTCGGAAATCATAGTTTTTACATCGACGACAAAGGTGTTTTCATGCCGATGTCGGAAAAGTACACAGCAAGAGTACCTGTTGCCAACGGGTATATCTTCACCAGGGAAGCGGAACGTAAAGTTCAGACATATACAGTGGAGGAATTGCGGGACACTACTAGGGCCATCTCCAGGGCTTATCAGGTGTTCGAGGTGGCGAAGTATATTCGTCAACATCAGTTTTGGGATGCGCAGATCGAACAGATCTACGTGAATAGTAAGGGAGAGATGGAACTGATACCGCGTGTGGGAGATCATCTGATTGTTCTCGGTGACGGGAAAGATCTCGATGAAAAGTTTGGGAAGCTGTATTTGTTCTATAAAGAAGGACTTAGTAAAAC
>CAINVI010000190.1 GCA_903854075.1 Candidatus Pollutiaquabacter sp.
AAGAAGCCTGCGTTTTGGAATCGCTGCTGGCTTTCAAGCGCGCCGGTGCGGACGGCATATTGACTTATTATGCAATCGACGCAGCGAATTGGTTGAAACGCATTGAGTAATTCCAAGGTATCTTTGAAGATCGAATGCGTTTCGTTTATTGTCCTTATGGTGTAATTGCAAGGCCGGTTGGAAAAGACGTATCTTGCAGCGATAAAAGCTGTGCGGGTGATTTTTTTGTGAGTGGTCTTTTTTTAAAAAGAAAGTAATCGATTGTTAATGAACATAATTTTTCGTGTAACGATGAAAAATGGAATTTTCATTAACTGTTAATTTCCTGGTCGAAATGGTGATTATAGATGCTCACACCGAGTAAAACTTTCCATCAACTGAGTTTATTTCCATAAGTTTGGTAAAAACCACCGTCTTTAGACGGTGACTGAATGGATCCGGTTCAAAAGATCCTGAAGGTAAGGCTTTGTCGTATAATTGGACTTTGGCAGGGAAATCAATAGGCGCTGGCGAGATTGTCGACTATAAGTTCAAATTGAGAACGTATACCGTTACGTTAACTGTAACCGACGATGGAGGGCTTTCCGGTTCGGATACCGCCATCGTAACTGTTACTAAGTAATACTGTAGCGCAAGATAATGTTGCGAAGCATATCCACAACGAATATTCGATCCCAGATCGTACGTGTTTCAGTGATATGCCGGGTCATATCTGAAGAAAATCGATCTTTGTCCGTTAATAAACTCTGCTTCAACTCGATTCATTATTAATTTTCGCATAGTAAGGAAAGCAAAGTGATAGATCCGATAGGCCGGTTATTGATTAGAGAAGGATTAATTAGCGAAGCGCAATTGATTCATGTCGTGACGGAACAAAAGCGAAATGGCGGCACGTTTGGCGATAACCTGAGAGCGCTAGGCTATCTGACGGAAGAGCAAGTCATAAAAATTCTTCACCCCATTCCGGCGCTGCCATTGAAAGTTGCAGAAACAGGACTTAGTGAAGCATTCCTGAGCGATCTTTTGCTCAAAATCGCTTATCAAGAAGCCGGGACTTTCACCATAAAAAACGTTACTAGTAAACTATGCTTGGCTTTCAGTGTGGTTGACGAACTCATTGAGTTGCTCAAAGCTGATCAGTTGCTAATGATACGTTCATCGGCAAGTTACGGAAGGGAAGCGCAAGTTTTCGAACTTACTCAGCGAGGTCGGGAAAGAGCGCAGATAGCGCTCAATAATAGTCTATACGCTGGTGCTGCGCCGGTTCCGCTAAAAGATTATGCGCGCATAGTAACCCAACAATATGTCAGACAAATCGAAATTAACGAGGCGTGGATTCGTAAATCGCTAAGTCATATGGTCGTTGGCGAGAATTTGCTGAATAAATTAGGCCCAGCTTTCAGTTCCGGCCAAGCGATTTTTTTGTATGGCCCTCCTGGAACGGGTAAATCAAGCTTCTCTGAAGCGCTTGGCCGAGCACTTCCAGGCCATGTTTTTATACCGCAGGCAATTGAGGTGGGTGGACAAGTCATTCGTGTCTATGATCCAGTTGATCACCGCATTATCGAAGATGAAAATTTAGAGCAATCTCAACTCGACATTACGAGCAACGTAAAATATGATCCGCGCTGGAAAAAATGCCGCCGCCCGGTTGTAATGGTTGGCGCGGAGTTTTCCACGGAAATGCTGGATTTGCAGTTAGATGGCAATAGCAGGTTCTATGAAGCGCCGGTACAAATGAAGGCCGCAAACGGGGTGTTTATTTTGGATGATTTTGGCCGCCAAAAAATGACGCCACAGGCTATGCTCAATCGCTGGATCGTTCCGTTCGAACGTGGAACTGATTTTTTATCCCTGCATACCGGTATGAAATTTGAAATACCGTTCGATCAAATCAGTATTTTATGTACCAATCTGCGCCCAAGCGATTTGGTCGATGAAGCTTTTTTACGGCGTATTCGTCACAAGGTGCTTATTCCGCATTATACAGAAGCCGAATTTAAAGAAATATTTAGGCGAGTATGTGCCATGCAAGACATTAATTATCAGGAGGAC
>CAINVI010000191.1 GCA_903854075.1 Candidatus Pollutiaquabacter sp.
CATGTTTTCATGGTCAATCCTACCACCTCGTAGCCCGCCTCGTGGAGTAACATAGCAGTAACGGAAGAATCAATTCCTCCGCTCATAGCAACCAATACGCGACCGTGTTTTGACATGGAATCAGGGCGCTGCCGCCTTTACTAGGGACAATTAACTGAAAAACAACTATTTGCTGCCTTTCGGATTACCACAAATGTACTAATTTTTAGCCGGATCCTCGACGTTGATTGGCTTATCCGATTCTATTGTAGGATTCAGCGATTTGCCGCTTTTAAACAGCTCTTCCGACTCCAGTTTACCGTCATCACTGTAGGTCATCCATTTACCTTCACGAAGTCCGTTTACGTACGCACCTTGCTCCCAAAGCGAACCGTTGGGATGATAGACTTTCAGCACTCCTTCAAAATCACCGTCCTTCATTTTTCCTTCGATTTTCGTCTTCCCGGAAGTAAAGTATTCTGCGTAAAGGCCGGTTTTCTTTCCTCCTTTGAACGTGATCGAACGAGCCACTTTTCCATCGGGATAATAGTCAGTACATACTCCGTCTTTTTTTCCTTTGCTGTAGCGTTCGACACTAGTCAGCTTACCCTGTTCATCGTAAAAATTCCAGGTACTGTCCCGCTCTTGTCCAACATACTTACCCCTGGCAATTACGCTTCCTACTTCGTTGAAAAGTAATGCATCACTCACTTCCGTCGCCCCACGAAACGCCAATCTGGATTGCAACTTTCCGGTTTTATACTGAGTCGTGTATGTTCCTACACGCTTTCCATCCTTGTAGGTCGATACAGAAAACAACGTATCATTCTGATAGTATTTCTTCCAAACACCTTGACGTTGTCCTTTCTTATCTATGCGATTAATGGTATCGCCTTTAAATACTTGATAGGTTTGCGCCGACATCAGAATCGGTACGCAAAATAACAGCAATGTACTGTAGCAGAGGAACTTGGTTTTCATCGTTTCAAAGATAAGGATGTAATACTTCTGTTGATCAGTAACGGACATTGAAAAATTAAAATTTTGTTACATTGCGAAAAACAACAACGCTACAACTCATGAGCCAAACCGCATCAGCACAAGGACACCCCAAAGGACTGTACGTTCTTTTCGTTACCGAAATGTGGGAACGATTCAGTTATTATGGCATGCGCGCCATTTTCATGCTTTTTCTTGTCAAAGGATTAGTGATGAGTGAAAAAGACGCCTCCAATATTTACGGAAGCTTTACCGGTCTGGTTTATTTGACGCCCCTGATCGGCGGTTACGTTTCCGACCGATACTGGGGAAACCGTCGTAGTATTTTCATCGGCGGCATATTGATGGCCATCGGACAATTCCTGATGTTCATGAGCGGAAACGTACTTGGCACCGCGGTTGCAAACCCGTTTATGATTGCCGGATTGACTTTTCTGATTATCGGTAATGGATTCTTCAAACCGAATATTTCCACTATGGTTGGTCAACTGTATCCGAAAGGAGATTCCCGTATTGATGCCGCTTTTACCATCTTCTACATGGGTATTAACCTAGGTGCACTTTTCGCGCCGCTGGTTTGTGGTTATCTGGGAGAAAACATCGATTTCAAATGGGGCTTCCTCGCAGCCGGTATTGGCATGGTGGTGAGTGTGATCACATTTGAATTGCTGAAGAACAAATATATCGTTGCGCCGGATGGCTCAGCACTCGGACTTCCTCCCGGTCGCAATGCAGCACACAAAGCCGAGAAAAAAGCCGATGGACCACCGACCGGAATGGGGAAGATTTTCTTGATGCTTGCAGTTACCTGCGGACTGATTTATGTGTTCCACATTTTCGGAGGAATGGACTTGTTCGGCGCACTGATCTTTGCTGCAGCTATCTCCGTTCCTGCACTTATTATCACCGACAATTCACTTACTAAAGATGAAAAATCACGCATCTGGGTAATCTTCATCCTTGCATTTTTTGTGATCTTCTTCTGGAGTGCATTCGAGCAAGCCGGCGCATCATTAACGATTTTCGCAGACAAACAGACGGATCGCCATGTGGGTGCCTGGGAAATGCCTGCGTCATGGTTTCAATCCATCAATCCGCTGGGAATTATAATCCTCGCACCGTTATTTAGTTCGCTGTGGGTAAGCTTGGGTCGTCGCGGACTGGATCCGCCATCACCGTTAAAAATGGCGATCGGACTGGTGTTGTTGTGTTTGGGATACGTTGTGATTTCCATGGGCGTCAAAGGTGTTGATGCCAACGTGAAAATCTCCATGTGGTGGCTGATCATCCTTTACGTTTTACACACCATGGGGGAACTTTGCCTTTCGCCAATCGGTCTATCCATGGTTTCCAAACTGGCCCCGCTCCGTTTTTCATCGTTGTTGATGGGAACATGGTTTCTGGCCAATGCCGCTGCGAATAAACTTGCCGGTTCTTTGAGCGCCTTGATTCCACCGGGCGCCGGCGAATCAGCCGGCGGTGCGCTGCCTGCATCGTTGTTTGGCTACCAGATTGACAACCTGTACAGTTTCTTTATGATATTCATCGTGATGAGCGGCGGTTCCGCTGCCTTGCTGTTCTTACTCTACCGCTGGTTGAGTAAGATGATGAAGGGCGTTCATTGATTGCACCACCCTTGTAAAACAGAAAGAGCGCCTGATGATCGGGCGCTCTTTTTTATTCCTGTAAAAGGATGAATTCCTTAAAAAAACAGGGCAACAAGCGAGTTTGGAAATAAATTCGTACTTTTGCAACCCACTTGAACCATCAAGTGGATATGGTGATTGTAGCTCAGTTGGTTAGAGCGCTAGATTGTGGCTCTGGAGGCCGCGGGTTCGAGTCCCGTCTTTCACCCGATAAGCCGTCGTAAAGACGGCTTTTTTCGTTTATTACGTACCTTTACCATTACTAAAGCAATGAAGAACAAGGTTTTGTTACAGGTCGAAGGAATGGATTGTGCCAACTGCGCACTGTCGATTACACGCTCGCTGGAAAAAACCGGTCTTACGTCAGTCACCGTGAATTTCGCCACGGGTGAAGTTCACTACCAAGAAGTTCCATCGGAAAAAACCGATGCAGCCATTTCCGCCATTCGGGAGTTGGGATACCGGGTCGTTTCACGATCCGATAAATCCGACCGGGAACATAAAGCGCTGGACAAAAAGATTGCTCACGACCGGTCCTTGACGTTCAAGCTGGTGTTCTGCGCAGTGTTTACGTTGCCGTTGATGACGCACATGGTATCGGACTGGCACTTTCTGCACGATCCGCTGATACAACTATCACTAAGCCTCCCCGTGATGCTGGTAGGCTGGCAGCATTTCGGTACAAGTGCTTTTCGATCCTTACGTTCTGGCATACCTAACATGGATGTGCTGATCACACTTGGTTCGGGTGCCGCATTTTTTTATAGTCTTTCGGGAATGGTACAATTCGGCAACGATCCGCAAGTAGCCGACTATCTTTTTTTTGAAACCGCTGCCAGCATTATCACGCTCATCTTCGCCGGCAATCTGATTGAACAGCGGGCCGTGCGACGTACAACTTCATCCATTCGCTCCTTAAGCAGTCTTCAACCGGCTATAGCCAAGAAAGTAATCAATGACGCGGGCAAAGAGGTAACGGAAGTCGTGGCTATCGAAACTATCCAGGAAGGACACTTACTGCGTGTGAACGAAGGAGACCGTGTGCCGGTTGACGGAATCATCCGATCCGGAAACTGTACGCTGGACGAATCCATGATGACCGGTGAAAGCCTGCCGGTGCACCGTACTATTGACCAACCAGCGACTGCGGGAACGCTATGTACTGCAGGATCCTTCACGCTGGAAGCGACTGCCGTTGGCTCCTCCACCACACTCTCGCATATTATCGAAATGGTGAAGAATGCACAGCATGACAAGCCGGAAATTCAGCGACTGGGCGATCGCATAAGCGCCATCTTTGTACCCGCGGTGGTGATTATTTCGATAGCCACTTTTTGCATTTCATTTTGGTTGTTGAATATGGCTAGCTCCGCCGCTATCATGCATGCCGTTGCTGTACTGGTTATATCTTGTCCATGCGCCATGGGATTAGCTACGCCAACCGCTGTCATGGTGGGAATCGGACGAGCAGCCCGAAACGGTATACTCATTAAAGGCGGCAGTACGATTGAGCATTTGGCGCGTACGAAAACAGTAGTCTTCGACAAAACCGGAACACTGACGACCGGTGAATTCCAGATTGAAAAGATCAACCTGTTGGATGGCGAAGAGATGGAGCTGAAAAAAATACTGTATCATTTGGAATTAAAAAGCTCCCACCCGATTGCCGCATCCATCTGCCGAGCATTGAAGCAACAACTTCCGGATGGAGAACATCTAAACCTTACAAAGATTCAGGAAGACAAAGGTATTGGCATTAACGGATGGGATGAAAACGGCACGTTATACAGTGCCGGCTCCTACGCGATGGTTCGGCATCTTACCAATGACAATTCGCATTCCGTGTATGTATTGAAAGACAACCGGCTCATCGCAACGGTTGATCTTTCAGATACCATAAAACCTGGAGCCAAAGAGGTAATCAGCGGATTGAAAAGTTCAGGGATTAAGGTTATACTGTTGAGCGGAGACCGGGAAGTTATTTGCAAATCCGTAGCAGGACAATTAGGTATTGCGGAATATTATGCTCAGCAGTTACCGGCCGATAAAATGAAGCGTTTGCAACAATTATCAGCCGCTGGCACCACCGTAATGATC
>CAINVI010000192.1 GCA_903854075.1 Candidatus Pollutiaquabacter sp.
CGTGAGGAAAAACCGGCACGTCGTTCGTACGGTGATCGTGAGGAAAAACCGGCACGTCGTTCATACGCCGATCGTGACGAAAAGCCGGCACGCCGAACCTTTACTGATCGTGATGAAAAACCGGCACGTCGTTCCTACGGTGATCGCGAGGAAAAACCGGCACGTCGTTCGTACGGTGATCGCGAGGAAAAACCGGCACGTCGTTCATACGCCGATCGTGACGAAAAGCCGACACGCCGAACCTTTACTGATCGTGATGAAAAACCGGCACGGAGAGCCCCGGGTCGTCCGGTGGGCGAAGAGCGGGAAGAACGGCCAGCACGTCGTTCCTCCGACCGTGGAGAGAAATCATCCTATTCAGGACGCGGTGGTACCGGGGAACGCACTCGTTTTTCCAAAGAGAGTCCACGTCGCTCATACGGCGATGATAAGCCAGCTTTTCGCAAACCACGCGCCGCTAATAAATCAACCGGTGCAGATGATGGTACCACCCGACTTAATAAATATATTTCCAATTGCGGTATATGCTCCCGTCGTGAAGCGGATGAATTGATCAAAGCCGGAGTTATTTCTGTCAATGGTACAGTCATCACGGAAATGGGTTTCAAGGTAAATCCGGGTGATGAAGTGCGTTATAACAATGCGCTGCTGAAAGGGGAGCGTCCGGTTTACTTATTGTTGAATAAGCCCAAGGACTTTATTACCACGGTGGAAGACCCTGGAAATCGCCGTACCGTTATGGAGCTTATCAGTAACGCCTGCAAAGAACGCGTATATCCTGTTGGTCGACTGGATCGCAATACCACAGGCGTTTTATTGTTTACCAACGATGGTGATTTGGCACGAAAGCTCATGCATCCGAGTTTTCATGTGCAGAAAATTTATCATGTTTCGCTGGAGAAATCATTGAAGCCCGAAGAAATGGAAAAGATCTCCGATGGTATGCACCTAGAAGATGGTCCTATCAAGGCGGATGATATCGCGTATGCCGGCGAAGGTACTGACCGCAAGGAAATCGGTATTGAATTGCATTCTGGACGCAACCGCATCGTACGACGGATTTTTGAACATCTCGGACATGAAGTTGTGAAATTGGACCGCACGGTTTTTGCCGGATTAACAAAGAAAGATTTGCCTCGCGGGCGCTGGAGATTCTTAACGCCGATGGAAGTCGCCAATTTGAAAATGATGGTGGGCGATAAGCGTTTCAAAGAAACGGTTTGAACTACTCCGGCATTTCAGCGCAGGATGTCAATACCCAGTGCTTTGGAAATCTGAGCCTTGATCTGTTCCAGTCGCAGGTGTTGTTCCAGTAACGGCACTACGTCGCTCCCGTTATGCTGTGCTTCTTTGATTTTTGTCCTGCTCTCTTCCAGCATGCGCATCACCTTGGTTTTCTTCAGGTGAAACACCGATTTCTCCAGTGCGCTGATGAGGTTGTGCTCTTCCAGTGGCACATTGATACCGTGCATGGCTGACCAGTTCTCACTCAGTTCATATTTAGGGCTGAGTAATTCCACGGCGATATCGCGTAATTCCGCATCCTCGTGACGCAGGAAAAAGCCGGGATCCAGAAAAGGTGTTTCTTCCGGTTGTTCCGCGTATAATGAAAGTATCCGGTCGAAGACCGGGTGTTCGAAACGGATGTTGTCCAAAGTAATTTCCTCCACGATGAAGCGGGCAACAAAAGGCTCGTAGGTAACGGCGATGGTCTGTCCCGGAATATCCGGATTGTTTTCCTGCACGGTGTACGAAGCTTTTAAATGACCAAAGTTCAACAAGAGTCGAATAATATTCCGTTCCTGTTCCTCCGTGTTGAGTTCCGTGAGCGGCAACTCCGGTTTGATCGTTTCTGTGATCAATTCGGTAACGTTGTCTTCAGGAGATTCTTTCTTAAGCTGCTGCCTGCGTATCTTGTTTAGTTCGTTCAGCAGTACACCTTCTCCGATTTCCATCAGTGAACTGCACTGCTTTACATACATCGAACGAAGAATCTGATCCGGAATCTTGGCGATGGTTTCTACAACATTACGAATCAAGCCGGCTTTACGGACGGGATCGTTACTCACCTCCTCCATCAAGAGTCCGGTCTTGAATACTACAAAGTCTTTTGCGGAACGCTCGATAAAATCCACCACATCGCTAGCCGGATATTTTCGAGCATAGGAATCAGGATCGTCGCCGTCTGGAAACAAAACGATTTTTACGTTCAATCCTTCTTCAAGGATGAGATCAGTACCGCGCAACGAAGCTTTGATACCCGCCGAATCGCCATCGTAGAGTACTGTTATGTTTTTGGTGTAGCGCCCAATCAATCGGATCTGCTCTACGGTAAGTGAAGTTCCTGAGGACGCCACGACATTTTCAATCCCTGCCTGATGCAGCGAGATGACATCAGTATATCCTTCTACCAGGTAGCAGGTGTCTTTCTGGACAATCGCTTTTTTAGCGTGGTAAATACCATAAAGGGATTTACTTTTCTGATAGACATCCGACTCCGGCGAGTTGAGGTACTTCGCTGTTTTTTCGTCCTTCTTCAGGATACGTCCGCCGAAACCTATTACACGGCCGGAAAGATTATGAATGGGAAACATGACACGACCGCGGAAGCGATCGATCAGATTTCCTTTGTCGTTGCGAAAGCAAAGACCGGTTTTTTCCAGA
>CAINVI010000193.1 GCA_903854075.1 Candidatus Pollutiaquabacter sp.
CCGATCTCGATAAAAGCAGGGATTCATCCCGTAAAAATCAATCCCAACGATCCGTTAACAACAGTATTGGCACGGATAAAAAAAGCGTGAGCTTTTTAAGATACCATCGTTGATTACTTTTTTAGCGGATGGAGAAGGGTTGGTCTTCTCGCACTATTTTTGTAATCGTTCATGCAGTACTTCGTCAATTACAATGGCAATATATTGTCGGCCGACCAGCCGCTGTTCACTGCTGCCAATCGTGCGTTTCGTTACGGGGACGCAGTTTTCGAGACCATCCGCATGATGCATGGCGAGATTCTGTTTTTTGAAAAGCATCTTGATCGCCTGCAACGTAGTATGAAATTGTTGGGAATGGAGACGCATTCCGATATTGATTTCCATAAACTATACCTGGCCATCCGCCACCTTGATCAAGCTAACAAGCTGGGTGGCAACGGCCGTATTCGGCTGGAGGTTTTTCGGAATGACGGCGGACTTTATACCCCGCAAACTAATGCAGTTTCCTACCTGATAGAAGCAGCGCCCTTAACTACTAAAGAATACATCCTCAACGATACCGGACTTAAAATCGAGCTGTATACTGAAATCAAAAAGCCGGTCAGCCGGCTTTCCAACCTGAAATCGGCGAATGCCTTGTATTATGTTATGGCCGGACTTCATAAGCGTGAACATGGCCTGGATGATTGTTTGGTACTCAATACAGACGATAATATCGCCGAAGCTATTAGCTCCAACCTTTTTTTAGTGAAAGGGGAACAATTAATTACGCCATCCCTGGATCAGGCTTGTGTAGCCGGCGTTATGCGGGAGTCCATCGTGCAGCAAGCCAATGAACAGGGAGCTCCCGTCACGGAGACGTCCATTACGGTAAAAGACCTCCTAGAAGCCGATGAGGTTTTTCTTACGGATGTGATTCACGGCTTACGCTGGGTAGGCGCTTTTCGCAATAAGCGCTACTTCAACACGCGTTCGCGACAATTGTTGCAAAGCATTAATTTGCAACAGGCGCGTAAAGACTGACAACGTTATTTTTGATTGGGAAAAATACTCCGCAGGTAGTCAATCTTACTGGAGATGCCCGCATTTTTTGGAAAAACGCCTTGGCGTGCTGTGCGAATATCCTCGATTGAGTAAAAGGCTTGTGGAAAGTGGCGTTGTATGAGTTCCTGCGCCAGTTGAATATCCTTCCGTTTAAGAATAGTGAAAATGATCTTTACCGGACCTTTGCTGCCGGTACCATCCATGATAGTGATGCCGAATCCGGCAGCACTAAGCGCATCCGTTAGCGGCAATGAATCTCCCGGTAAGATTATTCGAATAACCTGCATGCCGAGTGCCAGTTGACGCTCGATCAGTAGTCCAACGTAAGTTCCCATAGCAAAACCGCCGGCAAATCCTATATAACATATGGGATTGTCGAGATGCTGCATTACCTGACGGATGGAGATCAGCCAAATCAGTACTTCAAAAAAACCGATAAACGGAACTACTTTTCGTAGTCCTTTAGAGATAAAGACATTCCGTAATGTTCCCAGCGTCACATCCGCCATGCGAGCGAGAAAAATGAGTAAAGGCAGAATTACCCATTTAAAAAAATCCGATTCATAAAAAGCGGCATCCATAACTGCAAATTAACGCAATAATTGATTAACCAATTCAGGCACGCCGGTTCCTGCCTGTTTTTTTATAATAGTGAAATCGGGTGAAACAGACGGAGCATTAGGATCAATAAGGATTTTTTGACATTCCGGCGGAGTGTCGTAGATCAATCCTGCTGCAGGATAGACAGCGAGTGAGGTGCCGATAACCAGCAACATATCGGCAGTACTGACCAATTCCGCTGCAGTTTGCAGGGCAGGGACTTCTTCTCCAAACCAAACAATATGCGGACGAAGCTGGGAGCCTTTGGAACAGGTATCGCCCGGATTGAGTTGCCAGCCAGTAATCTCCAAGATCTCCGTTGGATTAACCGTACTTCTCGCTTTTCGTATCTCACCGTGAAGATGCAATACGGAAGTTGAGCCAGCTCGCTCGTGCAAGTCATCTACGTTTTGTGTGACGATGGAGACGTTATAAGCTGTTTCTAAATGGACCAAAGCGAGGTGCGCCGGATTGGGATTCGCCTCCAAAACTTGTTTTCTCCGTTGGTTATAAAACTCAAGTACCAGCGCTTTGTCTTTTTTCCACGCTGCAGGTGTAGCTACCTCTTCAATCCGGTAGTTTTCCCACGTGCCATCACTGTCTCTAAAAGTACGAATACCGCTTTCAGCACTGATTCCGGCTCCGGTGAGCACAACGATGTGGGGCTTCATGGATTAGGCGAACGATGCGCCTGGAATAAATTTGTAACCATTGAGAAGATCGCGAACACCCATTTTCTGTTTACCGGACAATTGGAGCTCAAGAATATCCAGATACCCATCAGCAGTGAATACATGCAAGTAGGATTTCTGATCAGTTTCTATCAATCCTGGCGAATTCGGATGTGTTGTAACATGTGGCGCTGCTCGATAGATTTTACAGTCGATGCTGACTCCATTTTTCAAGGTGGTATGGGCTGCCGGATAGGGAGAAAGTCCACGGATAAGATTGTACACAACAGCTGTAGACTGATACCATTTGATACGTGTGTTTTCCCGATGGAGCTTTGGTGCAGACTGAAGTAGTCCGGCCGAAGAAAGCAGTTCCGCTTGCTGAATAGGCTTCACTTCACCGTTTGAAATGGCATCAACAGTTCTTACAACAAGTGATGCACCGGCTTTCATCAGCCGGTCATGAAGCGATCCGGCATTTTCATCAGGACCGATAGGTAGTTTTTCCTGAAAGATAATTGCACCAGTATCAATTTCTTGTTGTAAGAAAAAGGTCGTAATGCCTGTTTCATTTTCTCCGTTAATAATGGCCCAGTTAATTGGCGCAGCACCACGGTATTGCGGCAAAAGGGAAGCGTGTAGGTTGAAAGTCCCCAGCTTCGGCAATTTCCAGACGGCTTCCGGAAGCATGCGAAAGGCCACAACAACCTGAAGGTCCGGTTTCAGCGCTTCTAGGTCCTGCAGAAAGTGCGGATCTTTCAAATTGGTTGGCTGTAACAGCGGTAAATTTTTCTCCAGCGCGAATTTTTTGACAGCCGACATGCTGATTTTCTGTCCCCGGCCGGCCGGTTTATCTGGAGCCGTGATTACACCTACTACCTGTACGCCGTTGTCCAGCATCGCCGCTAAGGTGGCGACACTGAACTCGGGTGTACCCATGAAAACGACGTTTGGTTTATTCATAGCTGTAGGCAAAATTAATAATTAACCGTTCTTCAGACTTGAATAGATTTCCATTTGTTACTTAACAAATACAGATACGAGGCTCCGCCGATAAATGTCCAGTACACGAGCTCCGATAACCACACCGTTTCGACCGTACTGAGAGCAATAAAAGTGGTGTAATAGATGTAGAACATGTACAACAGGATAGCAATGATTTCTACCTTCAATGCCATTTTAGTGGCACCTGTGCCACTTACAGCACTTATAAGCACGATGGCCGAAGAAAAAAAGAACAAAGAAATAATCACAATCCGGTAGCTGCCTAAGGAATCGGCTAACAGAATGGTATCGGTGGTGAAAATCCCTAAAACCTGATCGGTAAAGAGGAACAGGAGCACTGCCATTAGTAACGTAGTCCAGAAAGACAACAACAAAATTCGGTTCACTAATTGTAATACTTCCTCTTTACGTCCCTGGCCGATGATGTTACTCACCATCGAGTTCGCGGCTACTGAAAATCCCCAGATCGGAGTCATGGCAATCATGTATGCGCCGCGTACTACATTGGATATCGCCAACTCGTGTTTTCCCAGTTTTTCGATGAACAGGAAAAATACCAGCCACGCAACCATCGAAAGAAGATTTTGCACGACAAGCGGTAAGGATAAATTTAAAATACTACCAATAAGTTGTTTGTCCGGTCGCTTGAATTTGAAGAGCTGAAATTCGTTAATGCCTTTTCGTGTCGCCAGCCACAACAGCAGAAAAACCAAGGCAAAGGCTTCGGCCAGACTGGATGCGATGCCGGCACCAGCGATACCTAATTCCGGGAAGCCCCATTTTCCGAAAATGAGTACAAATCCAAGGACGATATTGAC
>CAINVI010000194.1 GCA_903854075.1 Candidatus Pollutiaquabacter sp.
AGACCTATCTTTGTTTCCCGATGCCAGTACGTCACACAGATAAACGTCCTGCGCTATTGTTACTGGAAGACGGAACCGTATTCCATGGACAGGCGGCGGGTGCCATCGGAACTACCACCGGTGAGATATGTTTTAATACCGGGATGACCGGTTACCAGGAAATATTTACTGATCCTTCTTATTACAAGCAAGTGCTTGTTGCCACTCATGTTCACATCGGCAATTACGGTGTGCACGGGGAAGAGGTGGAAAGCGATGGTATAAAGATCTCAGGTCTTGTTTGTCGATCTTTTAATGCTTCATTCTCCCGAAAGTCAGCTACGAATTCTATCCAGGATTATTTCGTTGCTCAGCACATCGTTGCCATAGCTGATGTTGATACCCGTGCACTGGTTCGTCATATCCGGCACAAGGGAGCTATGAATTGCATTATCTCTTCCGAAACACTGGACGTCGATGTGCTGAAAACGCAGTTGCAAATGGTTCCTTCTATGGCAGGATTGGAACTGTCATCTTCAGTGACCACACGTCAACCCTATTTCCTTGGTGATCCATCTGCCGCTCTGAAAGTGGCTGTACTTGATTTTGGTGTGAAGAGAAACATTCTTCGCAGTTTGCTTCAGCGCGGTTGTTATTTGCAGGTTTTTCCAGCATCAACGTCGTATGCGGAAATTAAAAAGTGGCAGCCTGATGGAATACTGTTAAGTAATGGTCCCGGCGATCCTTCGGCTATGCCAAGTGCTGTAGCAACTATTAAAGAAATACTCAACGATACCACTCCGGTATTTGGTATTTGTTTAGGACATCAGTTGCTGGCTGAGGCCTGTGGCATCACCACTTACAAGATGTTCAATGGTCATCGCGGCATCAATCATCCTGTGAAAAATCTGATCACCGGTCGTTGCGAAATTACTTCACAGAATCATGGTTTTGCGGTGAAGGCAGAGGATGTGCATGCTTCTACACGTGTAGAGGTTACGCATATCAATTTGAACGATGGAACGATTGAGGGTATTCGTGTTAAAAACCGTGCTGCTTGCAGCGTGCAATACCATCCGGAAGCAGCTCCGGGTCCGCACGATTCCAGCTATTTGTTCGATGAATTCCTTCAGGTCATCCGAAAATATATCGGCGCAGAAAAGCAGGTCGCTGGCTGATTTTAAAGCAGTGAGTTCTTGACGCCGCGAGCGGCGAGTTTCCAGTAATATTTTTCGTTCGGTACTTTTTTCAAAGCTTCGAGGTGTCGAACGCCGTGCATATCACTGCCGATAAAGTCAATCATATCCTCATCGATTAAAAGCTCGGCGCAATGTCGTGCCGCAGGACCATAATAACCCACGAGAGAATTAGTGTTGAGTTGAAAAAGGACGCCGAGGTCTTTTAGTTTACGGTAAATTTCCGGTTTGCCGTACCAAAAAGGATACCGCTCCGGATGCGCGAGCACAGGAACGTAGCCTTGAATGTTCAGGTCAAAAACTACGTTTTGAATATTGTCCGGCGGATTCACATAGGAAATTTCGAAAAGAAGATACTTCTCTGCAATGGTCAGTAGCTTTTCATTGCGGTTGATCATCTGCACCAAAGCTTCATCGAGGTAATATTCTGCGGCAGCTTCGAGTTCGATGTTGATGCCTTGTTGTCTTGCTGCAGACGTTACAGTGGCCAAACCATTCATGATTATTTCCGGCGTATTGCGGAAGTAATCACTCATTATGTGCGGCGTGGTGATTATTTTTTTATAGCCCAGGTCTTGTAATTCGCGCAAGAGTTCCAGCGAGTCTTCTATTGTTGCAACGCCATCGTCAATACCGGGAATCAGGTGGGAGTGAATGTCTGTTCCAATTATTGAAAAATCGTTTACCGGCGGATACTGGATGGTTGCTTGTTTACTTCCGAAAATCCGATTCAGCCAACTCATAGACTTAACGTGCGCTTTGGGTAAACCATTCAAACGTGCGACGAAGACCTTCTAGCGCTTTTACTGTTGGAGTATATCCCAAAAGTTTCTCTGCCTTGGATATGTCCGCGAGCGAATCACGGATATCACCTGCTCTTGATTCACGATGTATAGCTTTGACATCCGAGCCAGCTAATCCGGTAATCATACTGTAAATTTCATTGATGGACAACCGTTCTCCAACGGCTACATTGTAAATCTGATTAGTTGCATCAGGATTAGTAGCGAAGAAGGCGCGTATATTGGCTTGTACGGCATTTTCTACAAAGGTAAAATCGCGCGTCTGTTCGCCGTCGCCATCAATGAAAGGTGCATTCTTGGATAGGGCTGCATGCATGAAGAGCGGAATAACTGCTGCATAAGCACCTTCTGGACTTTGATTCGGTCCGAAAACATTAAAATACCGCAGACCGATTATTTCCATGCCGTATGTTTTTGCAAAGACGGCGGCGTATAATTCGTTCGTTTTTTTACTGACGGCGTAGGGCGACAATGGGTTGCCGGTTTCTTGTTCGCGTTTCGGTAATACCGGATGATCACCATATACCGATGAACTACTGGCATAAACAAAACGCTTGACTTTTTGCTCTTTTGCCGCAGCCAGAACATTCAAGAATCCGGTAGCATTGATGGAGTGGGTGGCAATCGGATCTTTTACAGAACGTGGTACCGATCCTAATGCTGCCTGATGTGATACATAGTCGATTCCTTCACAGGCTTTCAGGCAAGCAGAATAATCGCGGATGTCTTCCTTGATAAATTCCACATTGGCAGCGCTCAGAAAAGGTTGGATATTTTCCAGATTGCCGGTGAGCAGGTTGTCTAAGATGCGAACATGGCCTGCCTTATGCTCTACGAGATAAGCGACCAGGTTGGATCCAATGAAACCTGCGCCGCCGGTTATCAGAAAGCGCGTTTTGGAAATATCGACGTTATGAAAGTCGTGCTGCACTAGCGATGTAGATATTGTTGTTCGTAGTAGTTAAGGTAGTCACCGGAAGTCACGTTGTTCAACCAGGTCTCATTTTCGAGGTACCAGGAAACCGTTCGTTCCAATCCTTCCTCAAATTGTAAAGACGGCGCCCAGTCAAGTTCTGCTTTTATTCGCGATGCATCGATGGCATAACGAAGATCGTGTCCGGCTCTGTCTTTTACGAAGGTGATAAGTTTTTCTGATGTTCCGGAAGCTCGCTCCAGTTTTTTATCCATGATTTTACACAATAAACGGATCAAGTCAATGTTTTTCCATTCGTTGTGCCCGCCGATATTATATGTTTTACCATTTTCGGCACGGTGAAATACCGTGTCAATAGCTATGGCATGGTCAATAACATACAGCCAGTCCCGTACGTTTTCTCCTGTACCGTAAACGGGAACAGGACGATTATTTCGAATATTATGTATCGCCAGGGGAATCAGCTTCTCCGGAAATTGATTAGGTCCATAATTGTTGGAGCAATTCGATATGACGATTGGAAGACCATAGGTGTCGTGGTAAGCTCGAACGAAATGGTCAGAACTGGCTTTGGAGGCAGAGTAAGGACTGTGCGGGTCATAGGCCGTAGTTTCTGTGAACATGCCGGTTTCGCCAAGTGTACCATAAACTTCATCCGTTGAAATATGATAGAACCTGCACTGATCAAGCTTGTCGGACCAATATCTACGTGCTGCGTTCAACAGGTTCACCGTTCCAACGACGTTGGTGAGTACGAATTCAAGCGGAGAGGAAATGGAACGATCGACATGTGATTCAGCAGCAAGATGGATCACGCTGTCGAATTGTTGGGTGTTGAAGAGCTCGTCAATAAAAGTGGCATCCGTGATATCTCCGCGGATGAACGAATAGTTGTCAGCTTCTTCAATATCTTGTAAGTTGGCCAGATTCCCTGCGTACGTCAGCTTGTCCAGATTGACAATTCTGTACTGCGGGTAATTTTTTACAAAACGCCTAACAACGTGAGAGCCGATAAATCCGGCGCCACCGGTGATCAGTATGTTTTTAGTGGTCGTATTCATGGTGTCAACGCTTGGAAACGTTTTTAAGTTGCAGTTCCCATTTCCATGCACTTCCAACGATGTCGTCCAGCGAAAATTGTGCTTTCCAGCCTAGGATTTTTTCCGCCAGCGTTGCATCGGCCCAAATTTGTTCTACATCACCCGGCCTCCGTTCACCAAAAGCATAATTCAATTTCATTCCGGTCATCGTTTCGAAGGCGCGGATCACTTCCAGGATGGTAAATCCTTTTCCCGCGCCGAGATTGTACACTTCGTGGGCAGTGGTCATTTTTGGTGAGGTTAATCGGTCCAATGCAGCAACATGAGCACGAGCCACATCAACAACATGAATATAGTCGCGTACGCAAGTGCCATCATGGGTGTTGTAATCATTTCCATACACATGCATGGAAGGACGAAGACCTGCGGCGGTCTGTGTGATGACAGGGACAAGATTGGTGGGCGCTTGAAGCGGGAATTCTCCAATGAGGGCGCTTTCGTGCGCTCCGGCAGGATTGAAGTAGCGCAGTGAAATCCCTTTCATTCGGTGGGCCTTCATGACATCAGCCACGATTCGTTCGCCCAGTTGCTTGGTAACACCGTAGGGCGATTCGGCACGTTCCAGCAGTGTGTCTTCCGTTACGGGCGATGTCTTTGGTGTGCCATAAACTGTGCAAGAGGAAGAGAATACAAAATATTGGATACCGTTATCGGTCACTGCATCTAATAGATTAGTCAGTGAGTCGATATTGTTATGATAATAGCGCAATGGGTTCTCCACGGATTCGTTTACCGACTTGAAAGCTGCAAAATGTATCACAGCGTCTACTTGTAATGTCCGAAGCAGACTGGATATGCCGATCTTGTCGCAGAGGTCAATGTTGTAGAAGTCTACGGCCGTTCCGGTAATTTTTTCGATGGCATGACGTGTCTCTTCGTGTGAATTTGAAAGATTGTCAACGAGGATCGGTTGGTGCCCTTTTTTGATGAGCTCCACACTGGTATGAGCGCCGATATATCCGGTTCCTCCGGTGACAAGAATATTCATGAATCAGAGACTCCAGTAATTTACACCATTCATTTTGTGCTTGTAAATACCTTTCAGGTCAACAACTAGTCCGTCGGCTTTTAGGTGATTACGCATCCATTCGGCGTCGTAAGCTTTATATTCGTCGTGACCGACTGTTACGATAATAGCATCGTAGTCATTGCTGATAGCATTCACCAGTTCGAATCCGTATTCGTGTTTTAAGTCGCCAGAATCAGCGCGAGGGTCAGTTACATCTACCGCCACACTGTACGACTGTAATTCTTTCACCACATCGGCGACTTTTGAATTACGAATATCTTCAACGTTTTCTTTAAAAGTAGCGCCCATTACCAATACTTTCGATTTGGAGACGTCTTTGCCGGCAGCGATTATTTTCTTTACGGTTTGCTTGGCTACATAAAATCCCATGCTGTCGTTGACATAGCGTCCGCTATTAATGACTTGGGCATGATAGCCGAGCGCTTGTGCTTTGTACGTAAGATAATATGGGTCGACGCCAATACAATGGCCGCCAACAAGTCCCGGCTGCATACGGATGAAATTCCATTTGGTGCCGGCAGCTTCCAGTACATCGTAGGTATTGATGCCCATTTTATTGAAAATGATGGACAGTTCATTCATCAGGGCAATGTTCACATCGCGCTGTGTGTTCTCAATGATTTTGGCAGCTTCTGCTACTTTCACGGACGAAGCTTTGAAAACGCCGGCTTGCACGATGATGCTATAGACATCAGCTACTGTTTCGAGTGCATCTTTATCACAGCCCGATACCACTTTCAGGATTTTTGTAATCGTATGTTCGTGGTCGCCGGGGTTGATACGTTCCGGGGAGTAGCCGAACTTGAAATCCGTTCCGGCTTTCAGGCCGGAAAGTTCTTCCAGTAACGGTACACAATCCTCCTCGGTACAGCCAGGATAGACGGTTGACTCGTAGACGACATAATCACCTTTTTTCAGCACTTGTCCGATAAAGCGCGTTGCACCCAATAACGGTTTAAGATCAGGCAGATTGTGTTCGTCGATCGGCGTTGGTACCGTGACTATGAAAAAAGAAGCTTCTCTCAACTCGTCAAGTGATGCGGTGAATTTAATATCGCATCCTTTGAAAGCATCGGCATGTAGTTCACCGCTTGGATCGACGCCCTGGCGCATTTTTTCCAGACGACCTTCGTTGATATCAAATCCGATGACGGATGTTTTTCTAGCGAATTCCAGCGCAATCGGGAGTCCGACATATCCGAGTCCCAATACGGCCAATTTCTTTTTCTTGTCCAATAATTCCCGTTGCATACGAGCAATATGTTATCCGACGGAAAAATCCGTCATCGTTATTAATTCGATTTAATTTTTTGCATGTCGCGCAACGCGTAGATGCGCTCGATGATATCTACTACTTTCAGTCCTTCCAATGCGTTGGTAGTGGCAGAGGTACGCCCTTTCAGCGTGTCAATGGTATTTTCAATAATGAAATGGTGATTGGCGGCAGAACCTTTGTAAGCGCCGTAGTCGTTAGCAGGACTAGCCGGCGGTAATTGCGGCATTGTATAATCCTTCACATGACAATATTCAACTTCGTTCATGTATTGTCCGCCGATCTTGATACTTCCGTTTTCACCGATGATGGTGATACTGCTTTCCAGGTTGGTGTCCCATACCGAAGTAGAGTAATTGATAGCTCCCATTCCGCCGTTGACAAAGTTAAAGCTCACAAAGCCGGAGTCTTCGAAATGAGTTAAGTCGTGGTGTGTGAAATCGTTGAACTTGGCCTGAATATCGGTGATGTCACCGAATAGCCAATACATGATATCAATGAAGTGGGAGAATTGCGTAAATAAGGTACCGCCATCCAGTTCTTGCGTGCCTTTCCAGTTTTTACCGGTGTAATAACGTTCGTCGCGGTTCCAGTAGCAGTTGAGTTGCACCATGAAAATTTCCCCCATCCGACCGCTTTCTATCATTTCCTTGATCCAAAGGGATGGAGGAGAATAGCGATTTTGCATGACGCAGAATACCTGTCGGGAAACCTGAAGCGCTTTGAAGATGATTTTTTCACAATCGGCAACCGATAGCGCCATCGGTTTTTCGATGACAACATGCTTGCGGTTTTCGAGCGACAATAACGTAAGTTCTGCGTGTAAGCCGTTCGGCGTACAAATACAAACTACATCAAATGGAATAGTACTGGCGAATAAATCCGATGCGGAATTGAAAAATGGAACAGGAGGTACATCTCCTAATTGATCCGCAGGGCGGATATCGCAAATAGCAACAAGTTCGGCTTCGTCGTTGCGGCGAACCATTTCAGCATGACGTTTACCGATGTGTCCGGCGCCAATGACAGCAAAACGAATTTTCGGAGTAGCTTCGCTGATCATCACTTGATACGTTTTACCTTTTTGCCTTCGAGTTTAAATTCCTGATGGCTTTCCGGGCAAATGGCGATTCCGTTGGTGTCGAATTTCAAACGATGGCCGTATTCGCTCATCCAGCCAAGTTGCTTGGCCGGATTTCCAACGACCAACGCGTAGGCGGGAATGTCTTTAGTAACAACAGCGCCGGCGCCAATGAAGGCGTACTCGCCGATGTTATGACCACAAACGATGGTGGCGTTTGCGCCGATGGTAGCGCCTTTACCAACATGTGTTCGGAGGTACTGACCGCGACGTGTTATTGCGCTTCGCGGATTATTCACATTGGTAAATACCATGGAAGGACCGAGGAAAACATCATCGTCACAAATCACTCCTGTATAAATGGAAACGTTGTTCTGTACTTTGACATTTTTACCCAGCACGACTTCTGGAGAGATCACCACATTTTGACCAAGGTTGCAGTTTTCACCAATCACGGATCCGCTCATGATGTGACTAAAGTGCCAGATTTTAGCTCCCTTGCCGATCGTTACATTTTCGTCGATTACAGCCGTTTCGTGGCAGTAGTATTCTTTTTCCATAAGGCTCTACTAAGGATACAAAGTTAATAATTGCAACAGAATTATAACTGTCACATTATCAGCTTTTTGATAAAAAACTAGGATTCAAATCGATGAGCTGTCTTACGCAATTCCTCCGTTGGTAAAGCTTTGAAATAGGCATACGTCTTTGCAAGACCTTCGGCTCTGGAAACAGTTGGTTCCCAGCCTAATATCGCTTTTGCCCGGGTGATGTCCGGTTGACGCTGTTTTGGGTCGTCGGTGGGCAGTGGTTTGAAGATCAGTTTTTGTTGTGCGCCGGTCAGGCGGATGAGTTCTTCGCCGAATTCCCCCATGGTAATTTCGTCGGGATTACCGATGTTAACCGGAAGGTGATAATCGCTCAGTAGCAGACGGTAAATGCCTTCTACTAAATCATCGACATAACAAAAGGAGCGGGTCTGAGAACCATCACCAAAAACGGTGAGGTCTTCGCCACGCAGGGCCTGGCCTATAAAAGCGGGCAGAACCCGGCCATCGTTCAGTCGCATGCGCGGACCGTACGTGTTAAATATGCGAACGATGCGAGTTTCCAATCCGTGAACATTGTGATAAGCCATGGTAATAGCTTCCTGAAAACGTTTCGCTTCGTCGTAAACGCCTCGCGGACCAATCGGATTCACATGTCCCCAATAATCTTCGTTCTGCGGATGCACCATCGGATCACCATAAACTTCCGAAGTAGATGCGACAAGTATGCGTGCTTTTTTTGCTTTGGCGAGGCCAAGCAAATTGTGAGTTCCTAATGAACCGACTTTAAGGGTCTGTATCGGAATCTTAAGATAATCAATCGGACTGGCGGGAGAGGCGAAGTGGAGGATATAATCAAGATCACCCGGTACATACACAAATTTACTGACGTCGTGGTGATAGAATTCGAATTCTTTCAGTTTGAAAAGGTGCTCAATATTCTTGAGGTCGCCCGTGATAAGATTGTCCATACCAATTACGCGATAGCCTTCACGGACGAAACGGTCGCAAAGATGCGATCCCAGGAATCCGGCTGCGCCGGTGATCAACACACTTTTCATAGTCGGTAGTTACGGTGTTACAACATCGCGACCGATGCTGTAGTAAGTGAATCCTTTTTCTTTGATCCGTTGCAAATCGTACAGGTTGCGCCCGTCGAAAATCAAGGGTTGCTTCATCAGTGTTTGCATACGATCGAATTCCGGCGTACGGAAAACCGACCATTCGGTAGCAATGATTAAAAAGTCGGCTCCTTCAAGCGTTTCGTAAGGATCATGGCCAAACGTGATTTTATCGCCAAGGCTCTTGCGAACGTTCTCCATGGCTTCCGGATCGTAGGCGGCGACAGAAACACCGGCTTTCAACAGTGCATCAATCATGTATAAGGCAGGAGCTTCGCGTATATCGTCGGTGTCAGGTTTAAAGGCAAGGCCCCAAATCGCAGCTTTCTTTCCGTGCAACTCGTTTTTAAAGTGAGCAGAGATCTTATCAATGAGAACCAGTTTTTGTTTCTCGTTGACGCTCATAACAGATTGAAGAATTCGGAAATCGTAGCCGGCATCTTCTGCTATTTTATCAAGTGCCTGAACATCTTTTGGAAAACAACTTCCACCATAGCCGATACCGGCAAACAAGAAACGCTTACCGATCCGGTCGTCCGATCCGATCCCGATTCGAACGGCATCTACATTGGCGCCGACCTTCTCACAGAGGTTTCCAATCTCATTCATGAAGGTGATCTTCATGGCTAGAAAAGCGTTGGCAGCGTATTTGGTCAATTCGGAAGAACGCTCATCCATGAAGAAAATTGGGTTTCCTTGTCGGACGAACGGAGCATAGAGTTCAGACATCAATTCGCGTGCACGCTCAGAGTTCGTGCCAATTACGACGCGGTCGGGCTTCATGAAATCATCAACAGCAAATCCTTCCCGCAAGAACTCCGGATTGGACACGACATCGAAATCTGATTTACAGTTTTTTGCCACTACATTGCGCACTTTTTCGGCGGTGCCAACGGGAACGGTGCTTTTATTGACAATGACTTTGTACGATGTTATCAGTTGTCCCAATTGTTCGGCGACCTGAAGTACATATTTTAAATCGGCCGATCCGTCTTCGCCGGGAGGAGTTGGCAATGCAAGAAATATCACGGAAGCATCCTTGATACCTTCCGCCAGATCCGTCGTAAAGCTCAGTCGGCCTTGCTTAATATTTCGTTCGAACAGCACGTCCAGGTGTGGTTCGTAAATCGGGATTTCACCGCGCTGCATGCGCTCCACCTTTTTTACATCAATATCAACGCACGTCACATGATTTCCGGTTTCGGCAAAACAGGTTCCTGTTACCAGTCCGACATATCCGGTTCCAACTACTGCAATTTTCATGATGGGTTAAGATCAGTGGTTAGCGATGAATTCCAGTACATGATCGGTGATATGCTTCAATGTCGCTTCGTCCATCTCCGTATGAATTGGCAGTGAAATGACATTTGCACATAACCACTCCGTGACCGGGAAGTCTCCGGCCTTGTAGCGGTCGTCACGATACGCTTTTTGCAAGTGTAGCGGAACGGGATAATAAATCATTGCCGGGATATCCTTGGTGGCGAGGAATTCGCGCATTTGCTGTCGATCAGGTCCGTTTAGCACTAGGGTGTACTGATGGAAAACATGATCAGACCATGTAGCTCGTTTGGGAGTTATAACCTTCGGATGGCCGGCAAATGCACGATCGTAATAGTCGGCTACAGCGCGTCGTGCGGCAGCATAGTTGTCGAGATGACGCAGTTTGATGCGCAGAATGGCTGCCTGAATACTATCAAGGCGGGAGTTTACACCTATCTCATCATGGTAATATTGAACGGATTGCCCGTGGTTGGCAATCATCCGGATTTTCTTTCCCAGTTCGTCGTCATTCGTGAAAATCGCTCCGCCGTCACCGTAACAGCCTAGGTTCTTGGAGGGGAAAAACGACGTACAACCGGCAGTGCCAATGGTTCCTGCTTTTTGTTTGGTGCCGTCGGAGAAATGATAGTCCGCTCCAATGGCTTGCGCAGTATCTTCAATGACGTACAAGTTATGCTTCTGCGCGAGTTGCATCAGCTCTTCCATCTTCGCACATTGTCCGAATAAGTGTACCGGCACGATAGCTTTGGTGCGAGGAGTGATGGCTTTTTCCACCGCTGCAACATCAATGGTGAAATCATCTTTGTAGACATCGACCAAAACAGGTTTAAGTTGGAGTAGTGCGATGACTTCCGCCGTAGCGACGTAGGTAAAGTTAGCCGTAATGACTTCGTCGCCCGGTTGAAGTCCCAGCGCCATCATAACGATTTGAAGTGCATCAGTGCCGTTTGCGCAAGGAATGACATGTTTAACATTCAAATAGGCTTCCAGTTCCGACTGGAAAGCCTTCACTTCCGGGCCGTTGATAAAGGCGGCGGAGCGAATAACGTCTAAAACGGCTTTATCAACCTCTTGCTGAATCTTTTCGTACTGGCCGATCAGATCAACCATTTGAATTTTTTTCATTCTGCTATAAAAATAGGAGTGCGAAGATACGGAATTCTGCAGAGTATTTAAAGCCTTAAAAATCAGTCTAATATACTAAAAACGAGGCAGTTGTGGTGCACTGTATCTTCGCAGAAGGTAGTGCCTTTGGAGTTCCGTGGAAAGACTATCTTTGCCACCTCTGAATTTGTAGAAAAAATGGCAAAATCGAAGTTTAATAAGGAGCATTATCTCAATTGGTACGAGCAGATGCTGCTCATGCGTCGTTTCGAAGAACGCGCCGGGCAGCTGTATGGAATGCAGAAAATAAAAGGATTCTGTCACCTGTATATTGGGCAGGAGGCAATTGTTGCGGGCGCTATGAGTGTGTTGCGACCAACAGATAATATGATTACCGCCTACCGTGACCACGCTCATGCGTTGGGTAAAGGAACGTCAGCGCGCGCCGTGATGGCGGAGCTGTATGGTAAAGCCACCGGCTGTTCAAAAGGCAAAGGTGGCTCAATGCACATGTTTGATTCGGAAAACAGATTTTTCGGCGGACATGGAATTGTCGGCGGACAAATTCCGTTGGGTGCAGGTATTGCCTTTGCCGATCAGTATCGCGGAAATGATAGCGTAACCGTTTGTTATATGGGTGATGGTGCTGTTCGTCAGGGCGCGTTGCACGAGACATTCAACATTGCAATGACCTGGAAGGTGCCGGTTATTTTCGTTATCGAAAATAATAATTACGCCATGGGAACCTCTGTAGAGCGTACTAGTAATGTCACGCAGCTCTACAAACTGGGACTCGCCTACGATATGCCAAGTGAACCTGTGGATGGCATGACCGTAGAGTCCGTTCATGAAGCCATGGAACGTGCTGTCAATCACGCCCGCGAAGGAAAGGGTCCTTATTTGCTGGAGATTAATACCTATCGTTACAAGGGCCACTCCATGAGTGATCCGGCGAAGTATCGTACCAAAGAAGAGGTGGAAGCCTATAAGTCAAAGGACCCTGTCGAGATGGTGCTCAAAACTATTCGTGACAAGAAATACGCTACCGATGCTGAACTGGAAGCCATTGTAACCAAAATTAAAGATATCGTGGA
>CAINVI010000195.1 GCA_903854075.1 Candidatus Pollutiaquabacter sp.
ATCTGCAAATGATTCCATGAAAAGCCGGGCGATTGCCCGGCTTTTTTTATGCTAAGTGTTTATTAAGCAAGGAGTTGCATAGTATACGGAGAGGCCTCCAAACCCCCTTTTTTTGCTATCTTTGGCGACCTTAAAAACACCCATGGATCGTAATTCTATCATTGGATTAGTGCTGATCGGAGCCTTGATTTTTGGCTACTCCGTGTATATGCAACCCTCACCCGAGGAATTGAAAGCGCAGCAACAGCGTAAAGATTCGACCGAGCAAGTTCAGCGCGCTGCAAACGCCGCTGCACCAGCAACTGCTCCAAAAGCCGCAGACACCCTCGGTGCCGTAGCTGACTCCGGCATGGTCATGACGGACTCTGCACGCATCATCGTAGAGAAAGAAAAATGGGGCGAGTTCTATGCTGCTGCTTCTGGCACTGATTCACTGATCACCCTGGAGAATCCCAACGTAAAGATTACACTTTCCTCCAAAGGCGGTATAATGAAGTCGGTCATTCTCAAAGAATACAAGACCTGGGATGGCAGACCGGTGGAACTTATGGGCACGGATTCTTCCGAATTCAACCTGACGTTTTCTGCCGGAAACCGGATCATCAATACAGCCAATCTTTATTTCAATACGACAAAAACCAATAACGCCGTTAGCTTAAAAGCCTACGCGGGCGAGGGGAAATATCTGGAGTACTTATATACGTTACCGGCTGATGGCTACCTGGTTAATTTCAACATCAAAACGGTCGGACTTAACGATGTAATTGCTGCAAACGCCACTTACCTGAATCTTGATTGGAAGAATCAGCTGGTGCGACAGGAAAAGAGCCTGGAAAACGAACGCACCGCTTCTACTGTGTATTACCGTTTTGCCGATGAAGAAGTGGACTATCTCTCCGAAACCAGTGATGAGAAAGAATCCCTTAAAACCAAGGTGAAGTGGATTTCTTTCAAGCAACACTTTTTCAATATAGCGCTAATCGCCGACCAGAGTTTTGACTCACCGGTAGTTGAGACTTACACAAACAAAGAAAGTACCACATCCGTCAAGACAATGACGGCGTCACTGGCACTTCCCTTTAACCATCAGCAGGATCAGAACTATGGTATGCGGTTCTACCTAGGACCGAATCATTATCAGACTCTGAAGTCTATCGACGAGCTCGGACTGGAGAAACTCATTCCGCTAGGTTGGGGTATTTTCGGCTGGGTAAATCGCTTTCTGGTTATTCCAACCTTCAACTACCTGAACAGCTTCAACTGGAGCTACGGTATCATCATTCTTCTGCTGACTATTCTGGTGCGAATAGTCATCTTACCGTTCACCTTCGGTTCCTTCAAATCGCAGGCGAAAATGAAAGTTTTGCAACCGGAAATGCAGGAGCTCAACGAGAAGTATGGCGACGATCCGATGAAAAAGCAACAGGAGACGATGAACCTCTACCGCAAAGCAGGCGTGAATCCGTTGGGAGGTTGTATTCCCGGACTATTGCAGTTGCCTGTTATGATCGCGATGTTCCGCTTCTTCCCTTCCTCTATCGAGCTTCGGCAGCAGCAGTTCCTCTGGGCGCATGACCTTTCCACCTACGACTCAATTCTTGACCTACCCTTCAACATTCCATTTTACGGCGATCACGTGAGTCTCTTTACGTTGCTCATGACCGTCTCTACGCTCATCTACACCAAGATGAATATGCAGATGACCGCAGCCACCAACCCTTCCATGAAGTGGATGATGTATTTGATGCCCATCATGTTCCTCGGCTTCTTCAATAGCTATTCCGCAGGACTTAGTTATTATTACTTCTTGAGTAACGTATTCGGCTTTGGTCAACAATACATCTTCAAAGCCTTTACCAACGAAGAAGAAATTCATCGGAAAATTCAGGAAAACAAGAAAAAGCCGGTCAAGAAATCATCGTTCCAGCAACGCCTGGAACAGATGGCAAAAGAACGTGGCGCCAATTCACCCAAGAAGCGCTAGTTGCCATTTTATCAGCTTATTAAGATATTTGTATAACCAACGCAATAAACACCATGTCAACGGATTTCCTCCCCTTATTAGGCACCGATCACATCGAATTCTGGGTCGGTAATGCCAAACAAGCTGCTTTCTATTACCAGAAAGCGTTCGGTTATCGATTGATCGCCTACGCAGGACCGGAAACCGGGATTCGGGATCGAGCCTCCTATGTATTGGAACAAGGTAAAATCCGTCTGGTGTTCACCACGCCGATTCGATCGAACAACGAAATTGCGGATCACGTTCATAAGCACGGTGATGGCGTTCGCGTATTGGCACTGTGGGTAGACGATGCCGAGAAAGCGTACTACGAAACCATGTCGCGCGGCGCCAAGTCATTCGCCGGCCCGCAAACGATGACCGATGACTACGGCGAAGTACGCACGGCAACCATTCATACCTACGGCGACACCTTACACACTTTCGTTGAGCGTAAAAACTACAACGGACCTTTCATGCCCGGTTACAAGCCGGCAAAATCCACGTTTGACGTTGAACCAGTCGGACTTGAATATGTTGACCATTGCGTAGGCAATGTGGAGTTGGGGGAAATGAACAAGTGGGTTAAGTTTTATGAAGACGTGCTGGGCTTTAAAATGATCATCACCTTCGATGACAATGATATTTCTACTGAGTATTCTGCCCTGATGAGCAAAGTGGTTTCCAATGGTAATGGCTTTGTGAAGTTTCCCATTAACGAACCAGCCGAAGGAAAAAAGAAATCACAAATTGATGAGTACCTGGAGTTCTATAACGGTGCCGGTGTACAACACATAGCTGTAATCACCAACGATGTGATCAAGACCGTTACAGCCCTCAAGGAACGTGGTGTTGATTTCCTTTCCGTGCCGACCACTTACTACGATGAACTTCAAGACCGAGTAGGAAAGATTGACGAAAACATTGAAGACCTGAAGAAACTGGGAATTCTTGTGGACCGTGATGATGAAGGATACCTGTTGCAGATCTTTAC
>CAINVI010000196.1 GCA_903854075.1 Candidatus Pollutiaquabacter sp.
GGATTGTTTTCCATTACCGGAACATGCTTGTACGCTGCAGCATGGAAGATTACTTCGGGACGAAAAGCCTCAAATACGCGATGCATTCTGTCTGCTTGTCGAACATCCGCAATAACAGTTTCAAGGTTATGGAATTTGTAGCGTTCCTGAATTTGCAATTCGAGGTCGTACAATGCAGATTCGGCCTGGTCAAGGGCAATCACTTTCTTCGGTTGAAAGGGGATTAATTGCCGGACAATTTCAGAGCCGATTGAGCCGGCTCCTCCGGTGACCAGAATGACTTTGCCGGTCAGTTCCTTTCGAATCAATTCAAGGTCCAATTGAATGGGCTCGCGTTCCAGTAAGTCTTCAATACGGATATTCCGGATCTGGCTAAAACTTAATTCACCGTTGATCCAGCTGGAAACGGCAGGAACATTCAAGACGTGCACTTGATGCGTCAGACAACGTTCAATGATGGCTTCCTTTTTAGCCGGAGGTACATTCTGAATACTGATGATTAGATGTGCTACATCGTTAGCACGCAAAAGATCTTCAAGATCGGATTCGGCATGGTAGATACGAACGCCTTCCAGTGTTTTCCCCGATTTGTCGGCATCATCATCCACAAAGGCAACGACATTATAACGACTCCCGGCATCCCGGTCGAGTGTGCGCTTGGTGATAACTCCCGATTCACCGGCACCGTAAATGATCACTGATTTGCGGTGACGTGATGGGTTTCGGATTTCCATGTAGACAGACTTTACCAGAATTCGGAATGCTGTCATGGAAAACACCGACGCGAAATATTCGATGATGATAATCGAGTAGGGGACCAGAAAAAATCCAAGAGCGTAAAAGGAGAAAATATTCGCGAGGGCAAGCAGTGCAGATCCGGTTGTTATCGTATAAAAAATACGTAGTGCATCCTTGTTGGACGTATAACGGATGATTCCCTGGTAAATACGCGAATACAAAAAACTCACCAAGCGGACGCCCAGCAACGCGGGAAGTGCATAACGCCAATGCGAGATTTCTTGTTCCGGAACGTTGAAATTGAACCGGACCTGATAGGCAAGGATAAAGGCGGCCAGACAAATCGACGTATCGATCAGGAAAATGATCCAGCGTGGGGTGTTTTTATCGGAAAAACGAATCAGCATAGTACCTCGGGTATTTCAAAGGTAGCGTAAAAATGACGATTTCGGGTGAATTTTTATCTTTGTCGGAAGTACCTATGAAAATCCTCTTCTTAGTTCCCTATGCATACGATAAAGCGCCGAGCCAGCGGTTTCGCTTCGAGCAATATTTGGGCGAACTCGGAAAAAAAGGTTGGTCGTTTCGCGTTTCTCCTTTTTTGGATGATAGCGCCTGGGCAGTTCTTTATCGTAAAGGACATTTTTTACCGAAAGTGCTTGGTGTCTTTCGCGGATATTTTCGACGACTGATTGATTTAGTATCGCTCTTTCGGTACGATGTTGTCTTTATTCACCGTGAAGCGAGTCCGTTCGGTCCGCCATGGATGGAATGGTTAATCACAAAGGTCTTTCGTAAATACACGGTTTTTGATTTTGACGATGCGATTTGGATTCCGAATGCATCCGAAACGAATTACTACACCACGCGACTGTTGAAGTCGTTTTCCAAGACAGCTTCCATCGTTCGATGGTCCACCGTAATTTCCTGCGGAAACCGTTACCTGGCTGACTATGCTTCTAAGTATAATTCGAACGCAATAGTCAATCCGACTACCATCGATACGGAAGGTTGGCATAATGCTGTTGCTGCTCCGGAAAGCACTCGTTTTGTTATTGGCTGGACCGGTTCACACTCTACGGTGCAGGTGTTGGAATTATTGCTTCCGGTATTCCAATATCTTGAATCGAAATACGATTTCGAGTTACATGTCATCTGCGATGCGCCGCCTAAATTTAGATTGCGATCGTTGCGATTCATTCCCTGGAGTAAAGAGGTGGAAGTTCGGGAGTTACTCAAATTCAATGTCGGAATCATGCCGCTGGCGGATGATGAGTGGGCCAGAGGAAAGTGCGGCTTTAAAGCGCTGCAATATATGTCTGTCGGCGTTCCGGCAGTGGTATCGAATATCGGTGTCAATGCTGAAATTGTAGATCACGGAGTAAACGGATTTGTGTGCTCCACGACGGAGGATTGGAAAAACTCCCTGGAGCAGCTCATTCAGCAGCCGCAGCTTGCTTTGGAACTGGGAAGTAGAGCACGACGTAAGGTGCTGGATCATTATTCGGTTTCCGCTAATACGGCGAACTTTATTTCCTTATTCGAATTGCCGGAAAAACGCTGAAACTTGTTACTTTTGACCACAATTATAGCCGGCAAACTGGCTATTTTAAATAAAAAACGAATATGGAAGTAGTTGCAGGACTTAAACACATCGCTCTGGGTGATGTGCACGCACAATTAGGAGCTAAAATGGTTCCCTTCGCGGGCTACCTGATGCCGGTTTCTTATGAGGGAATCAATGTAGAGCACGAAACAGTTCGTAACGGAATTGGAGTCTTCGATGTGTCACACATGGGGGAATTTATTCTCAAGGGAGAAGGTGCGATGGAGCTTATTCAGCGCCTTACCAGCAATGACGTGGCGAAGCTCGTCGATAAAAAAGTGCAATACTCTTGTATACCGAATGAAAATGGCGGAATTGTAGACGATCTGCTCGTTTATCGTATCGACGAAAAAACGTACATGCTCGTCGTCAATGCTTCGAATATTGAAAAGGATTGGAATTGGTTCACTCGCTTCAATACTCATAATGTGGAAATGCACGACATTTCTGATCGTACTTCATTGCTTGCGGTTCAAGGTCCTAAAGCAGCGGAAGTATTGCAACCGTTGACCGGAATGGATCTTCTTAACATGGAGTATTATACCTTCGACAAAGGTGTTTTTGCCGGTGTTGAAAATGTTCTGGTTTCAGCGACAGGTTATACTGGTGCAGGTGGCTTCGAAATTTATGTAGATAACAAAGACGTTCGCAAAGTATGGGACGCTGTTTTTGAAGCCGGAAAAAATCACGGAATAAAACCGATTGGCTTGGGTGCTCGTGACACGTTGCGACTGGAAATGGGTTTTTGTTTATACGGCAACGATATTGATGATACCACTTCACCCATCGAAGCCGGTCTGGGATGGATTACTAAGTTCACAAAAGAATTTACCAATGCTGCCGCGCTGAAGCAGCAAAAAGAACAAGGCGTTCGTCGTAAACTCGTGGGATTCGAAATGATCGACCGCGGAATTCCGCGTCATGATTATGAGATCCGGAATGAAGAGGGTGCGTTGATCGGGAAAGTCACTTCCGGAACACAGTCGCCTTCCTTGCAGAAAGCCATTGGAATGGGATATGTTGATGCCGCTTATGCCAAAGAGGGATCAACGATTTTCATTCCAGTTCGCGACAAAGCACTCAAAGCGCAGGTTGTTAAGATTCCGTTCTACAAAAAATAAATCCAATAGCAGGTATTGCTTCTTTATACTACACTTGCTTGTCTGATATAAACTATGAACGATAAGGCCCATCTGAAAATCGATGCCTGCTTTTCTCCGTTTCTGTATCCGGTCTATGCCGAGCCGGATACAATCGTTGTTATCATTGATATTTTTCGTGCTACTTCGGCCATGTGCACGGCATTCGAATGGGGCGCAGAAAAAATAATTCCGGTTGCCACCGTAGAAGAAGCTCGCGACTGGAAAGCGAAGGGTTATCTTACCGGCGCTGAGCGCGATGCGATTCAGGTGGATGGTTTTGATTTTGGAAATTCACCGTTTCATTATATGGATGAACGGATCAAAGGACAAACAATAGTCATCACTACAACCAATGGAACCCAGGCGATTGAAGTTTCGCGCAATGCGTATCAGGTTGTTATTGGATCCTTCCTGAATATCGATGCGTTGTGTGATTACCTGGTGGATCAACAGAAAAACATCTTGTTGCTATGTTCCGGGTGGAAGAATAAGTTTAATCTGGAGGATTCTATTTTTGCCGGAGCAGTGATGGAAGAAATTTCAAAACGTTCGAGTGATTTTTGGCACGGTGACGCCTGCCTGGCACTGAAATACCTCTATCAGATGGCGTACAAGGATCCGGTTAAATTTTTGAATTATTCCTCGCACAAAGAGCGACTGGCAAAACTAAATCTTAAGAAAGATATCAAGTATTGCCTAACACCGAATCAGACTACAGTCATACCGATTTTGCGTGACGGGGTTCTGGTTCGATTGTGATTGTTTTTCTATTTCCTGTTGTTTTTTAAAAGTTCCCGCATCAGTTGATTGTGCTGACA
>CAINVI010000197.1 GCA_903854075.1 Candidatus Pollutiaquabacter sp.
CTAAAGACAAATACCTGCGGGACGGCGGCCACAAAGTATTGAACTATCATGAATAAGTCATCGAGGATATATATTGCCGGACATCGGGGAATGGTAGGATCTGCCATTCAACGTAAATTGGTAAAAGAAGGCTACCAGCATTTGATTACCCGCAGTTCCGGTGAACTCGATCTTAGAAATCCAAACGACGTAGATCTTTTTTTCAAGAAGTACAACCAGAATATATTTTTCTTGCCGCTGCCAAGGTGGGCGGCATCCAAGCAAACAATCGATTTCGTGCCGATTTTTTACATGACAATCTAGCCATTGAATTGAATGTCATTCACGCCGCATACCGATACGGCGTCAAAAAATTACTCTTCCTGGGATCATCGTGCATCTATCCCAAAAATGCTCCAATACCATTGAAGGAAGAATACCTATTGACTGGATCGCTGGAGATGACTAACGAGCCGTATGCCATAGCGAAAATTGCGGGTATAAAACTCTGTGAAGCGTATCGCGACCAGTATGGATGCAATTTCGTGTCGGTCATGCCGACCAATCTCTATGGCCCCAATGACAACTACGACCTGGAAAACTCTCATGTGCTTCCCGCACTGATTCGTAAGTTCCACGAGGCGAAAATGAGCCATGCACCTTTTGTATCCATTTGGGGAAGCGGTAAACCATTACGCGAATTTCTTCACGCCGATGATTTAGCAGAAGCCTGTTTTTTCGTGATGAATCAGTACAATGAAAAACAGTTTTTAAACGTCGGTTTTGGCGCTGATATAAGCATTTTGGAGTTAGCAAATCTTGTGGGAGAAATCACGGGATTTGAAGGTGCAATTGTGTTGGATGAAAGCAAACCGGACGGCACCTATCGTAAGTTGATGGACTGTACAAGGATAAACGCCCTGGGCTGGAACGCCAAAATCAGCCTTCGCGAGGGCTTGTCATCCACCTATACCGACTTTCTGAACACGTACTCCGTTGCGGTTAACCGCTGAAGCGCTTTTAACAATTCCGTTCATAACGTGTTGAATTAATTGCGAACTACAGGCAATAAATTGTCTACTTTCATAGTACAAAACACCATCCCGCACGTTTCAGTTTATTCTATCGATGAAAAAACGGCTATTTAGTATATTTTTTTTCTTATTGACTTATTCAGCGCTACTTGCGCAATGTCCGACAGTTTCCATCACCACGACTGGCAGTGTTTGTTCTGCCGCATCGGTTGGCATCACAGGTAATACTTCGGGTGGAATCTATTTTGACTGGGATTTTTGTGCCGGCGATTTCGAAAATCCAGTGCTTGATACGACCAGTACAGACATGAATGGACTGCTGCTGACGTCCGCTGGCGTCGCTGCACTAAGCGACAGCACCGGCGACTATTTATTTGTATGCAGCCGGGACAATAGTAAATTATTGAGACAGGATTTCAGCAATGGCTTCGACAATCCCCCTACTGCCGTTACTGACCTGGGCAATCTTAATGGCACGATTTTCAGCGCGAACGCCATCGCTTTTTTCAACGATGGCGGTATTTGGCATTGCCTTGTTTCTGATATTTTTCTAAACGTGGTGACCCGACTTGATTTTGGAAACGGATTAAATAACCTGCCCACCGGTACTACAAGTGTTATAACCACCGGACTTAATGCGCCACGCGGAATAAAGATTGTACGAGAAGGCAATGGAACTGTGTATGCCTTGATTGCAAATTTCGCTAATAACAGCATCAGCATTTTCAGTTTCGGCACTACGATCGCCAATGCGCCTACCCTCGTCACCACACTTCAGGTACCGAATGCCAATGGTCTTATTGATTTGGATATCATACGTGACTGCGACCACTGGTATGCTGTTGCCTGTATGTATAGTCTGCCGGACCTTGTTCTCATTGATCTGGGCAATTCGCTTTCCTCTCCTTCACCGGTTTACAGTACCTACGTAAATGGAATGTTTTATCCGTACGGGATTAAATTACTTTATGACGGAGGTCAATTCTATTCGTTTTGTTCCAATTCATTGGGCAGCATTAATGTTCACCGTTTAGGCGCTCAGTTATCCACACCTTCCGTTTTGAGTCTACCCTCCATTTCAATTGGTGGCGGACCTCTCTCAGGTATAGATTTTTGTAAAAAGAATAGCAAATACTATTGCTTCACCCCTATTGAATCAGTACAC
>CAINVI010000198.1 GCA_903854075.1 Candidatus Pollutiaquabacter sp.
CACAATAGAATCAATAGGTAAAAAACGATCGCCGTCAATACCAACGGCTTCGGGAACGGAATGCTTCAGCCGGAAAACGGTTGTCTGATCGACACCGGAACCTCGTGAGAAGTCCTCCATCACTGTGACCGGTAATCTTGCGGCGGTAGGTTCCGCACCGACAATGGCCTGAGCAGCTAGCTCCTGCGTAAGTGGAAAATCTTCATAAGCAAGCACCAGCGCTTCCGCTTGTGAGAGTTTGGTAAACCTCGTCAGTGTGTACGCATTTCCAAAGTCGACAAAAACCGTTTTGTAATTGGAAAGCACGGAGTCAATAAAAGCTGCCGCATTCTCTGAAATACCAAATCCATTGGATGCACGCATGGTTGTACCGTGCAGCGAAATAATCACCAGGTCATAGTTCTTTAAGAATTCGTAAAGCGCCGAAAACACATCCGATGACGCATCTTTTTCTTCAGCATAAAGATCTACCCGATAATGATCTTTTAGTACTTGTTGAAACGTGTTTTCCTTAGGTTTTCCAATGGAAACAGACGCAACCCGAAGTCCGGCAGTTGCTTTCAGCGGCAGCCTACCGTTGTGGTTGGACAACACTGTTACCGACTGCTCATACAATTCCTGTTGTAACAGTTTCGCCTCCGGACGATTCAAATCTGTATAGAGCTGCACAGTATCTACCGGTGCGTATTTGTTCAATCCACACCAATACTTGGCCATCAGTATTTTTCTAACGCGGCGATCAATTTCGGGTTGAGAAATCAGTCCTGAATCAACCGCAGCCTGTATTTCTTCGATGGCTTTATGTACATCTTCCGAATAAAGCAGCACATCATTTCCCGCCAACAATGCTGTACGATCCAGTATTCCAGGTTGGTAGCAAGCACTGACACCTTTCATATTCAAAGCATCCGTAAAAATGAGTCCGTCAAACCCCAACTCTTTTTGAAGCAGGTCATTAATAATCGCTGACGAAAGTGTTGAGGGAAGATTGGCGGTTGAATCGAGTGCAGGAACGTGCAAGTGTGCTACCATCATAGCTGACAATCCACTATCAATGAGCTTACGGAAAGGATACAACTCAATCGTATCCATTTCCGATTTCGGCTGATGAATGGTGGGAAGTGTCAGGTGCGAATCGCTATCAGCATTACCATGACCTGGAAAATGCTTTCCGCAAGCCAAAACTCCGTTATCCAATAAACCGTTCATGTACATTAACGACTTATTAAATACCTGATCAGGATTATCACCAAAAGAACGACTACCGATAATCGGATTCAATACATTATTATTGATATCGGCATCCGGCGCAAAATTGATATGAATTCCCAAACGGCGACAATCCTCGGCGATGTATGTTCCCATTCGGTACACAGCGCTATCGTCCGGAATAGCCGACAATGTCATCTGACGAGGATATCGGATGGTACTATCAAGTCGCATGGAGAGTCCCCATTCCCCGTCGATACCAATCATCAACGGGACTTTAGCTTGTGACTGATAATAATTGGTCAGTAGCGCCTGACGAACAGGTCCGCCTTGAAAAAAAATTAGTCCACCGATTTTCCATTCAGTCACCAGTTGACTAATATCGCGTACGTGAGCCGAATCCTTGTTGCTGAAAGCGGCCACCATAAACAATTGCCCGATACGCTCCACGGGAGTTAGCGTTTGTAGCACGGAATCCGCCCATTGCGCTGCCGCAGCAGAAAAGTATCTTGGCTGGGCGGCTGATTGTGCTCGAATAGGGAACACTTCAATAACCACTAACAGTAAGAGGCTCAACAGCCGAACATTTCTGTATTTATTCGCCGAAAGATTCATTTTTGTAAAATTACTTTTCCGAACCTCAATACTGTAATTCCGGAGTTATTCTTCTTAACATTCATTTTTCGTAAATTGTCAATTATTATGCGCAGCACACACCGACGATTCGGATCTATAGAATGGAGCCTCACGGTTTGGTGCGTATCCTTGGCGTACCGCGCTGTGGGCGGCTTCTTCTCGGGCATTTTATTGCTGCTTGCTATCTCTGCGGTACTTTCAGCATTCGTACGTTCCATTAGAAAGCAGTACAAAAACCATGCAAACTTTAGCGCCTACCTCCCCGAAATAATTGGATTACTGATTTATAGTGGTATACAGGAAAAATACCTGTATTCGCTGAGCGGTCGGGCTGCGGCAGGAGTGGTTGCCATCCTGGGACTACTCTTTTCCATCTATTATTTACGTAAAACGAAATCAATACCACCTTATTTCATGCTGGTGATGACCGGTTTTGCATTTATCGGCGCACTACTAACTCCGCGCACCTTTCACACTGTTTTTCGTGCCAGTTGTTTTGAAGCTTACGTCACTCAGCGGTTTCCGGACCGATCGCCGGAAGCCACCTCGATTATTGTCGCCAATGCACCAGACACGCTACGCAGCAAGCCGGAAGCGGACGAACTTTTGAAAAGAGCCTTAGCAGCAGATACGTTACGAGATATTCCGCTGGCGCTATCACTGCTGGACAAGAGTATTGACCTAAACCCTTTCAATGCATCAGCGTATTTGTGGCGGGGAACGATCCGACTGTTGCATGCAGAACTGTCCAAAGAATCAGCGATGGAAGCCGAAAAGGATTTCAGTAATGCCATACGACTAGATAAAAACGGTGCGGCGGCTTATTACTATAGAGCACATGCCGGATCGTACATTGGAAGAAAAAGTGAAATCTGCGAAGATCTTGAACGTTGTGCGAAACTGGACAGCACCTTCCGTCCTTTAGTAGCTGAATTACAGGAAAAAAATTGCAGTTTAATATTAACCGGCGACTTTACTACGAAATAGATTCACCTTTGATTCCTCGCCGGCCAGTAATCGTTCGATGTTACGCTGATGCGTAACCAGAATCATTATGGCAACGGCCAGCGAGAAAATATTGATGCTCGAGTTCGTGGAATAGAACACCATGATCACGACAGGAAATGTGATGCCGGCCAACATACTGCTCAGTGATACGAATCGGGAAATGGTAAAAGATACCACAAAAACAAGAGCACAAAACAACGCCGCTTCCGGATGAACTCCGATTAAGATACCTAACATTGTAGCTACTCCTTTTCCACCTCTAAATCCGACGTACACAGGAAAAATGTGTCCCATCAAACCGCATACCGCAAG
>CAINVI010000199.1 GCA_903854075.1 Candidatus Pollutiaquabacter sp.
AATTAATTGATCACCCACTGCGATCTCTTTTGATACTAGGGCTAAAGCAATTCCATGTTTTAACGTTGGGGAAAATGTTCCACTAGTTACTTCGCCAATGATTTCACCCTTAGTGTTTTTAACGCTCATGCCTGTTCGTGGAATTCCACGATCCAGTGATTTTATCGCAACACTTTTTCGATCTGCGGATCCATTCTTTTGTGCGGCCAAGACATCAGCGCCAATAAAGGATTCTTTCTTCCAGCCAACTGCCCATGATGCGCTTGCTTCGACGGGTGAAATATCCAATGACAGTTCGTGACCATGCAAGGGATATCCCATTTCTGTACGCAATGTGTCACGTGCACCCAACCCACAGATCAATCCGTCAAGTGGAGTAATTGCTGCAACCAGTGCGTCCCACACTGCCACTGCATCTTTTGCTTTTGGCAACAACTCATAACCAAGTTCACCCGTGTATCCAGTGCGACATAAGATCACATCCGCTCCTGCGATGGTTACATGTGCAAATGCCATGTAATCGATATCTGTACTAATTCCAAGTGCATCTAACACTTTTGGTGCTAATGGTCCTTGCACCGCTAGGACCGCATAATCATTGTGCAGGTTGGTTACGGAAATTTCAGATGGTGCTTCCTTTTGCAAAACTGCTACGACATCTGTTGTATTCGACGCGTTTGGAACAAGGAACAAATCCGTTTCACTATTTCGATAGGCAATTAGGTCATCTACGACGCCACCTTGTGGGGTGCACAGCAATGTGTATTGGGCGGAGCCATCTGAAATCTTTGTTAGATCATTTGTAAGACATTGGTTTAAGAATGCGAGAGCACCGACCCCTGTGACTGATGCTTTACCTAAATGGGAAACGTCAAAGATTCCCACACGCTCACGGACAGCGGCGTGCTCAGCCAGTACACCTGCGCCTGGATACTCAATCGGCATCATCCAGCCACCAAAATCGGCCATCTTGGCGTTGAGGTCTAGATGCTTCTGATTGAGCGGTGAAATCTTCATTGCACCAACCTACCAAGACATCTATTACCCTTCTCCTTATGAGCACATTAAAGATTTCTGATGGCGTCGTAAAAGATGAGGTTTTGGTTTTAGGACTGACTTCGACAAATTCGAAGGGCGGCATCGCTATCGAAGCCGGGGATATGGCGATTGATACCAAAACGATTCTTTCGCAGCTGGTTGACATGGGTGCGACCGGAAAGGCCGATGAGGTTACAAAACTCCCTGGCTCGCATGTTCGGCTTATGGTCTTTACCGGATTAGGAAAGAAAGCAAACACTTACTCTCACGAAACTTTGCGCAGAGCAGCAGGTAGTGCATCACGTGCCTTGGCTGGAAACTCTGCTGCTACTTTTTCTTTGCCAGCAAAAAGTTTGGCAGAAGTTGCAGCGGTAGCTGAAGGTGCAGCCCTTGGTGCGTATTCATTTACAGAGTTTCGTGGATCAACCAAGGAAGATCACAAGGCACCTTTGAAAACGATCACAGTGCATTCAAAATTAGCGTCAACGGCAGAAGCAAAAGCTGCAGTCGTGCGCGCTGCAATCATTGCTAAATACACATATTTAGTGCGTGACTTAATCAATACTCCCCCAAGCCACTTAACACCTGACTCATTCACAAAGAAATTAGCATCTGTGGTCAAGTCTGCTGGTGGAACAAAAGCTGGTTTGAAGATTCAAGTCTGGGATGAAAAACAATTAAAAGCACAAGGCTTTGGCGGAATTATTGGTGTGGGTCAAGGTTCAGCAAATCCACCACGCTTATTGCATATTTCATACACACCAAAAGGCAAGGCTGCAAAACGCTACGCCTTTGTCGGTAAAGGAATTACTTTTGACACGGGTGGTCTGGCACTAAAGCCTGCTGCGGGCATGGAAGCGATGAAATCTGACATGAGTGGTGCAGCAGCGGTAAGTGCTGCCGTGGTTGCCATTTCCGAATTAAAGTTAAATGTTGCGATTGAATGTTGGGCACCACTTGCTGAAAATATGCCAAGTGATACTGCTACACGTCCAAGTGACATCATCACAATCTTTGGTGGCAAAACTGTTGAAGTACTCAATCCAGATGCTGAGGGTCGACTTGTTTTGGCTGATGGATTAATGAAGGCGCAAAGTTCAAAAAATAAGCTGGATGGAATTATTGATGTTGCTACTTTGACTGGCGCACAAGTTGTGGCACTCGGAACTCGCACAAGTGCGGTTATGACGAACAACCAAGATTTCAGCGACGCATTCTTGAAGGTAGCCGCCAACAGTGGTGAACAGTTCTGGCCTATGCCGTTGCCTGAAGAACTTCGAGCATCTCTAGATTCACCAGTTGCAGACCTTGCAAACATCGGAGATCGAATGGGTGGAATGTTGGTTGCAGGTCTGTTCCTTAAGGATTTCGTAAATCCAGAACTTCCATGGCTCCATCTTGATATCGCGGGTCCTGCCTATAACGAGGCAAAGCCGCACGGATATACCCCAGTTGGCGGAACAGGGATAGCGCTCCGATCCCTTGTGACATTGGCCGAACAAGCGTAAATCTGCTCCTATGCATTGGGAGGTTTGACCCTCTTTGGGGCAAGATAGGCACCTAGCCCACACGGGCCTTTGAGAGGAGCTGTTCATTGTCTCAATTTGATCTTGTCATCCTTGGTGGTGGCAGCGGGGGTTATGCCGCAGCATTACGCGGCTCGCAATTGGGTCTTTCAGTGGCCTTGATCGAAGCAGACAAAGTCGGCGGTACATGTTTGCACCGTGGGTGTATTCCTACGAAGGCGCTACTGCATTCAGCTGAAATCGCAGATGGTGCTCGTGATGGTTCACACTTTGGCGTTAAATCAACTTTTGAAGGAGATCGG
>CAINVI010000200.1 GCA_903854075.1 Candidatus Pollutiaquabacter sp.
GGTATCCGTAAACTGTTTCGCGACTTTATAATTGACGTCAGCATCAAGTAGCGCTTTGCGCACTTCCTTCAAAGTTTCCGCTACGTTGATCTCGGTAACCTTGCCTTCTCCTTTGAGAACCTTAAAGGCTCTTTCCAGTTTATCACTTAAACTTTCAAACATTCGGATTGATATAACTAACTGATTATTAAGAAGTAATGAAATCCTCCTGCAAATTTACTAAATAATTGGAGAAGGATATCAGACTTCGATACGAAGTCCGTCGCAGGCGCAAAAAACGTTGTCGGGCAGCTCCCGTTCAATCTCGGCTGTTGTTCCCAACTGATGACTGATATGGGTTAAATAAGCGCGTTCAGGACGATATTTTCGGATCAATTCCAGCGCTTCATCCAGCGTGAAATGTGAAACATGTTTTTCCTTACGAAGCGCATTCAACACAAGCGTTTTAGCGCCATAAATATGTTTTTCAGCCGCTTCGGGAATAAAATTAGCATCGGTGATATAACAGAAGTCACCCACCCGAAAACCGAGCACCGGTAAATTCAAATGAAGTACTTCGAAGGGAATGAATTCCAGGTCACCGATTACAAAAGGCGTAGTATGGATTTCGTGCAACTGCAAGCGAGGAATCCCCGGATACGTTTCATTGGTAAAAATATAAGCGAATTCGCGCCGCAGCGCCTCTTGTACCCGATTGCTGGCATAAACAGCCATTGGATTTCCGGAGAAATAGTTGAAGGCCCGTACATCATCCAAGCCGGCAGTATGGTCCTTATGTTCGTGGGTAAAGACGACAGCGTCCAGCGTTTTCACCGATTCCCGCAGCATCTGTTGTCGGAAATCCGGTCCTGTATCGATTACGACTTGCGTAGAACCGGAAGAGATTAAAATGGAGGTACGTAATCGCTTATCGCGGGAATCCTCCGAGGAACAAACTTCGCAATCGCACGCTATCAATGGAACTCCCTGGGACGTTCCGGTGCCGAGGAAGGTAACTTGCATAACGGATCAGGCGGTTTTTTCGGTATTTTCTTCTGCAACCGGAGCCCCAGACTCAGCGCCATCCACCGGCTGAAGTTCCATGGTCCGGACCTCTTGCAGTAACTTAAGGTAACGCTCATCCATCAAGGATTCATCCAGGTTCAGCACGCGGATTGCCTCCATCAGGAAGGTCACTTTAGTTTCCACCGGCGAGAATTTATTGACAACAATGAGTTTGGACTGTTCAACGATACAGCTGCCCGACTTAAAATTGCCTTTTTCCGTGCGCACTTTGTATCCGCCTAGCAGGAGCAATTCCTCGAGTTTATCGAACGTAGATTGAGTTAATTTGAGCATACTTCTGCAAATATATCCAATCCTGAGGCCTGTTCAACCGTCAAAAACAACGTGTTTTTCACAAATCGCGATTAAATACTATCTTTGCACTCCCATTTCAAGGGGTAAAACGTTAGAATCGTGATTGTTGCCGTACCCAAAGAAACCAAAGAGTTTGAACGCCGTGTGGCTTTGACCCCGGAAGTCGCTCAACAGCTGGTAAAAGCCGGCTATTCTGTCCGTATCGAAAAAGAAGCCGGACTCACCGCTTTTTTTGCTGACGAGCAGTATCGTCAGGCAGGTGCCGAAATTGTTGACAGCCGCAAGGATCTGCTATCAGCGGCCGATGTTGTATTGAAAGTCAACGCTCCCTCTGCCGAGGAAATCGGCCATTTCAAGAAAGGCGCTGTTTTGATTTCATTCCTATACGCCGCTACGAACCCTCAACTGGTGGAAGCATGTGAGCAACAAGGTATCACGGCCTTTTCCGTGGATGCCATTCCGCGTATCTCTCGTGCACAAAAGATGGACGCGCTCAGTTCGCAGGCCAATCTGGCCGGATATAAAGCCGTCTTGTTGGGCGCCACTGCATTAGGTAAAATTTTCCCGTTACTGATGACCGCTGCCGGCACCATCAAACCATCAAAGGTGGTGATCATGGGTGCCGGGGTTGCCGGACTACAAGCTATTGCAACTGCCAAGCGCCTTGGTGCTATCGTAGAAGTTTCTGACATCCGTCCGGAAACCAAGGAGCAAGTTCAATCGCTCGGCGGAAAATTCATCGAAGTGAAAGGTGATGATTCTGTAAAAATGGAAGGCGGTTATGTGAAGGGAGTTTCCGAAGAATTCTTACAACGTCAGCAGGCGTTGATTGCCAAACATATTGCAGAAGCCGATCTGGTCATCACCACCGCGCTCATTCCCGGCCGTAAAGCACCGGTGCTTGTTACTGATGAAATGGTTAAGAGCATGCGTATGGGAAGCGTTATCGTGGATATGGCTGTTGAACAAGGCGGCAACTGCACGATGAGCGAGCTCAACAAGCATGTTATCAAGCATGGCGTCACCATTATTGGCGAATCCAACCTCCCTTCTCTGCTACCGTTAAACGCCAGCGATCTCTACGCACGGAATATCGCAACTTTCCTCACCCACCTTTCTTCTAAAGACGGTTTCA
>CAINVI010000201.1 GCA_903854075.1 Candidatus Pollutiaquabacter sp.
GAAGTCTTTATGCCAGTCACAGCCAGCACTGTTGGCAACAAATCAAGGTTTGTCACTGCACAATCGTCAACAGAACCTGATTTTTGAAAAGGCATTTTTATGAACATCGGAATTGTGTACAAATCGGTTACTTGTCCGGGATAACTAAAGTCTGTTGCGCGCTGCATAAGTCCTGGTTCAAAAGAAATTCCGTGATCAGCTGTGATAATTACCAGTGATTTATCCCACAAACCTGCGGCCTGCATACGAGTGATCATGGTGTCGACAAGATGGTCTACGGCAGCCAACTGATACAAATACCGCTGGTAATAAACCTTTGGAAGGTCTCCTCTCGCTGGATTGAGATCGCCCAAGAATCGCGGCCCGTTGTACTTTCGAAGATCAGGAGTCAAAGCCCATGGTCTATGGGGCAAATTGAAGTGCAAAATACTGGCGCTCGCCGAGGATGTCATCATCCGGTTCATCGCATCGTTCCACATCTGTAGCTGAAACAAGACACCAACATTTCGTCGAAACTTTGCATCAGCCGGTTCGAACGTTTCTCCACCTTCGGCTGCACCGGATTCAGCAAACTTTCCCCATGCCTGGCCTGTTGACGGCAAAAAACTACGGGCATAGCTCGGCAATAGTCTCTGACCAAATACAACCAATGAATCACCAACAAAGCTCTTCACACGCGGTAAAGACAACCGTTCTAGGTCAATTGCGCTTGTGGTCGCACAGAGATTGCGCGGGCACAAAGAGGTTGCAGATTCGTATCCGTTTATCGGGTATGAGCTTTGCAGCATCGTGAAAACATTGTCTGGATGGTAAGACAAAAACGGCTGGTCACCCTTTTTCGGAACACGCGACGTGAAAATTGCAGGAACAGCTTGAATAGTTTGCTGACTTACCGCAGTTGCATTGCGATGCCAAGTGCTGAGAGAAGCAAGTTTTGCAAACCCGGGAAACCGATCAGGATTAATCTTGCCGTCTATGTCTAAAAGAGCAAATAATGGGGATTCATCGAACACAATGAGCACTACCGGCGGTTTTCCTTCGGGTGCCTCTACGGTTTTCAAACTTGGAGATATATCTGAAAACGCCGGCTGAACTTGAAACACAAAAATAACTGTCAACAAGGGTGCCAATCCAGATAGATACATCGCAAATGTTCGCACGATCTCCAGGCGACGCAGACCCCACAAAATGCAAACTCCGATGAACAGAGACACCACATAGGCGAATGCATCATAAGAAATACCGATTTGACGAACTACAGCCAAGCCAAAAATTGCCCCAAACAAGAAAATGAAAAAATCATGAACCAATTTCCCAAATCGCTTATTTACCTTCGACGCAATTGATTCAAAAGTAAAAGCTGAGGCGAACGGAACAACCGCAACTAAGCAAACAAAGAAACCCAATTCATACTTACTTATCTTGGCCGAAGCAAAAATAGGCAAGTTCTTTCCGTACAGATCAAATATTGGCTGAGTAATTGCAATTGTTGCCAACATGAGCAATTCAAGTGAATTACGCAAGATCGGTTTCATAAAACCTATTTCCTAATGACGTGAAAGATCGTACGTGTCCCGCTTGACAGCAACATCTTTGACTTCACTGTGAAACGAGCTTCTAACAAACGCTCAAATTCAGCAAGGTTGAAATCATCATGAATTCCATCTCGCTTATTGGTCAACAGTTTCTTCACCATTGGGTCATCAGCATGAGGCATTTCGATGATCAACTCTGGTGAGAGGTCGTGAAACATATCTAATTGCGATGCCAATGGCACATGGAACGTTATGGCCATGTGGTGGATCACTGCAAGAGCCATAACGACGTCTGGTTTACCTCGATTGAAGATGCCAGGTCGTTCTTGACCCCGCCAGCCCACGCCACCGCCGGAATCGGTGAGATCGACATATAGCGGAAGAATTTTTTCATTCTTCTCAGCCTTCAGTGTGTTGTACAGACGATCTACGACTAGCGGGTCTGCATCCATAGCCA
>CAINVI010000202.1 GCA_903854075.1 Candidatus Pollutiaquabacter sp.
AGTGAACAGTAAGTGTCAGAAACAGTGCAAAGGGACCAGGCCTATTAAAACAAAAACAGCGTAAGCGTCCAGCTGTGCGCTGTTCACTTACACTGTTTCTTGCACTTAAACGCTCCCCCTCCTGGGCTCGAACCAGGGACCCTCTGATTAACAGTCAGATGCTCTAACCAGCTGAGCTAAGGAGGAATGTTCCTTCTCGCTGCCTTTGCAGGGAGAAGATCCACCCTTCCCGCTCTAACCATCCGTCAAAAACGGACCAGAACATGCAGAAACGAGGTGTTTCGGGGTCACAAAAGTACAAAACGTATGTGAATTTCCAATATCTTCGCCAAAAATCTTCAAAAATGAGCCTCGTCGTCGTAGGAACCGTCGCTTTTGACGCCATCGAAACTCCCTTCGGAAAAACAGACAAAATCATCGGCGGCGCCGCTACCTATTCCGGTACCTCCGCCTCCTATTTTGCCAAAAATATCAAGCTCGTCTCCGTCGTCGGCGATGATTTCCCCAAGGAAATGATCGAGCAATTTGGCAAAATGGGCATGTCGACCGAAGGCCTCCAGGTCAAAAATGGCCAAAAAACCTTCTTTTGGGCCGGTCGCTACCACGAAGACATGAATACCCGCGATACGCTGGATACTCAACTCAACGTCCTCCTCGACTTCGATCCGGTGATTCCCGATTCCTACCAGGATTGCGAGTTCCTCATGCTCTCCAACCTTATGCCGCAACTGCAGCGTCAGGTCATCGAACGCCTCCACAAACGCCCGCGCCTCATCGTCATGGATACCATGAACTTCTGGATGGAGACACAGTGGGACGCGCTCATGGAAACCATCAAACTCGTCGATGTGCTCACGGTCAATGATTCCGAAGCCCGACAACTTACCGGCGAATACTCGCTCGTGAAAGCCGCACAGAAAATTCTTTCGATGGGTCCTCGTTACCTCATCATTAAAAAAGGCGAACACGGTGCACTGCTCTTCCACGAAAACCAGGTCTTCTTCGCGCCTGCTCTTCCGCTCGAAGAAGTGTTCGATCCGACCGGAGCCGGCGATACCTTCGCAGGTGGCTTTATCGGACACCTCGCACAAACACGCGATATCTCTTTCGACAGCATGAAGCGCGCCGTTATCTACGGCTCCGCGATGGCGTCGTTCTGTGTAGAGAAATTCGGTCTTGAACGCATGGTGAACCTGACACCGGAAGAAATCGAAACACGCGTACAACAATTCGTCGACCTCGTACAGTTTGATATTCAATTGGTATAATCGATTCTTCTCATGAAAAGATTTGCACTGCTGCTTTTTGCCGTTGTTTCGCTGACGGCTTGTTCACGTTATCAAACCAGCACCGTGCGCACCATGGATATTTACGGTCCGGGCGTGTTGCAAAAAGCCGTGGTTGCAGACCTCAACGTATTGGAGACTCGCGTAGAGGGTACCGCCACCGGTCGTAAGTCAAAAGGCATCGAGAACCTGAAACAACTGGCGATGCTCGACGCACTAAAAAAGTCGAAAGCCGATGTGCTGGTGGAACCCTCCTTCGATATCACCACCGTAGGCCGTAAAGTAACCGTGAACACCAAAGGTTTTCCTGCCACGTACACCAACTTCCATCCGATCAAGACCGAGGAAATGGACCTGCTAAAAAACGGAGCAATTCGCAAAGCAGATGTTTATACGAAAGAAGAACCACGCAAAGGTCGCCCGGGTCGTACGATAGCGATCAGTTTCGGATCAGCGTTTGCGTTGTTGTTGCTGGCCCTGGCGGTGCTGTAAACCATTTACCTACGAATTTATTCATGCGGTTTTAATCACCGCACAAATATCACCTCTTCGTTCGGCACCCTGAACCGCGGTCCCCAGATTCCTGCTTCCGTTCCTTTTCCTACTGAAATAATCATGTTGATCTCCGCTCCGCGGGGCAAACCCAGTGCACGCTTGACACGCTTTTCGTCAAAGCCTTCCATCGGACAACTGTGAAATCCTTCGGCTGCTATAGACAACATAAACGTCTGTGCCGCCAGTGCGCACGACTTGTGTACCATGATACGCTGACGCGCACGACCGCCGCTGCGGAAAAACGGTCGCGTGAGTCCGGCGAAAAAACTCATCGCGCCACGGACGAGACTCATGATCCCAAAAATATCCTGCCAATACACTAACGGCATCAACTTACCGTAATAATCCAGTCCCTTCTGCTGTATCGGCGATGGCGTTCCGTCAATCGTCTCCAAAATTTTCGCCCGATTCCACGCGGCACGTGATTTCCATTTGTCGCGGCGTGTTACAAACACCACCATCTGCTGCGCGGTTTTCGCAGCTTGTTGTCCCATACACAAGGGAACAAAGCTTTCCCGTAATGCCGCTGATTGCAACCAGTAAAACTCCCACAGCTGCATATTACTGCTGTTCGGGGACAAGACGGCACGCTCCAGGCTTTTGCGGATGACGTCATCGGGCACCGGAACAGCCGGATCAAATTTGCGATTAGAGCGGCGGAATTCTACTACGGCTTGAAATTGGTTGGAATACATCTGAAAAACGTTTGCACAAAGGTACCCTTTTCAACGGGGCATTTAACAGCCAGCGTAGCAACTGGCGTTTTCCGTCGTATCTTTGCCGTTTGAACCCGACCGATTCCGTGGAACCGCAAGTATCAAACGAAAATAAATCCGGCAAACAGCTGTACGACTACCAGCTGGGAGCCATTGATGAAATTTTCAAACGGCTCGAAAACCATCCGGCGCGTTATAATTTACTTTATCAGCTGCCCACCGGTGGCGGTAAAACCGTCATCTTCTCCGAAATCGCCAAGCGCTACATTCGGATGACCGGTAAAAAAGTACTTATTCTCACCCACCGTATTGAGCTCTGTGCGCAGACCTCGCATATGCTGGATGATTTTGGCATCAATAACAAGATCATCAACAGCGCCGTCAAAGAATTGCCGGTACCTAATGATTATATGTGTTTCGTCGCTATGGTGGAAACACTCAACAACCGCCTGCGCGATAAAATTCTTGACCTAGATAACGTAGGTTTGCTCATCATTGACGAGGCGCACTATAATTCGTTTGGAAAATTATTACGTTTCTACGAAAAAGGTGTGCTGCTCGGCGTAACTGCTACACCGCTGAGTTCCAATATCAATATCCGAATGCGCGACACCTACGACGAGCTGATCGTGGGAGAATCAATTTCCTCGCTAATCAATAAAGGATATCTCGCGCGTGCAACGACGTGGCATTATCAGGTTGGATTGACTTCCCTGAAAATCGGTATGAATGGCGATTACACCGTGAGTTCCTCTGAACGGCTGTACAACAACTTTGCGATGCAAGACAAGTTGCTCAGCGCATACAAGGAAAAGAGTCTTGGGAAAAAAACCCTGATATTCAACAACGGTATAGCCACATCACAATACGTTTACGCAACTTTTCAGGAAGCAGGATTCAATATCCGTCATCTTGATCATAAACATTCGTCGAAAGAACGACGTGATATTCTCGATTGGTTTCACGAAACGCCGGATGCCATTCTCACTTCGGTAAGTATTCTCACCACCGGTTTCGACGAACCAACCGTCGAGAGCATCATTCTCAACCGCGCCACACGATCGCTGACACTTTATTTTCAAATGATCGGACGCGGATCGCGCGTGTTGCCGAAGAAGAAAGAGTTCACCGTGATAGATCTTGGTAACAACCTGAATCGCTTTGGTCTTTGGGACAGTCCGGTCGACTGGCACAGCATCTTCCGCAATCCGGAGGCGTATCTCGCATCCATTATGAGCGACGAAGAGATTGAACGTAACTACCGCTACACGATGCCGGAAGAATTACGTCAACGTTTTGCCAAATCGATTAACATCGATTTTGATGTGGAAGAAGAGCACGACAAAGCATTAGCTAGCCTCGAACGTCCGAAAGTGGTCATTGAACGTTCGTTGGACCAACACATTCAGATTTGCCGGGAGAACAGTGATACAACAGCTGTTGCATTGGAGCTCGCCGATTTATTAAAAGAAGAAATTCACTTCCGCATTCGCGGCTACGCCGGTTGTCTTCGAAAAACTTCTGAAAGCTACGTCAAGTGGTTACAGGAAGATTATACGCGCCGACTTAAGTTTGCGTTAATCCGAAGGAATTATTTAGAAGAAGCAACCGATTCCGAAAGCGAATCGAATTAAGTTTTTCCTGGTTAGCGCGAGCTTTCTTTCACACAACGAAATCCTAAGTGGTTGGTGCCCGTCAGCCAGTCGCCCTTTCCCCTCGTTCCAACGATATAGCGGGAGCAGTACTGGTCCGAACACAAAAACGATCCGCCCTTGTGTACTTTTTTTCTGATCGCCGGCTCGGCAGGATCAAAACTTTCATCCGGACCTATAGGATTATCAACCACTTGATTGACCGGCAGTGTCGCATAGTAATCGGCACGATACCAGTCGGAGCACCACTCCCACACATTTCCTGCCATATCGAAAAGTCCGTAGCCATTAGCAGGATATTGTTTTACAGGAGCAGTTCCGCGGTGGCCATCTTTACCAAGGTCGTTCACGGGAAATGCGCCTTGAAAAGTATTGGCCATAAATTGTCCATCGGGCAAAAATTCATCGCCCCATGAATGTTTTTTTCCTGTTAATCCGCCGCGTGCTGCGAACTCCCATTCTGCTTCAGTGGGCAGACGTTTACCGGCCCATGTAGCGTACGCCACCGCATCTTCCCACGCGATATGAACTACCGGATAATTATCTTTTCCTGTAATTGAACTTTGTGGTCCCATCGGATGTCGCCAGTCTGCACCAGAACGAAACTCCCACCATTGAAAATAATCGTTCAGGGAAGTGAAATTCGCCGGCGGAGTAAACACCACAGATCCCGCATATAACGAGTCGGGTATCGCATCCGGGAACTCCTCGGTAGAAGGGGCTTTCTCGGCCAGTGTAACGTAGCCGGTAGCGACAACAAATCGAAGGAACTCTGCATTGGTCACCTCGTGTGCGTCCATCCAAAATGAGTTTACGCGAACACGGTGGATCGGCTGTGCATCGGCTGTTATTCCCGGCACACTGCACATGGATTCACAGTCGGTTTCGGTTCCCATGGAAAACTCTCCGCCGGGAATCCAGACCATACCTTCGGGTGCTTTTTCGGAAGGTTTATTTTTCAACTCCAGTGTCGGTTGAAATTGGGCGCCGGATGAAGAGGAAATAGCCAACACGTCTTGCTGTTCCTTCGTTTTTTTTTCCGACTGACAGCCAACAAGCGTCAGAAGCAATACGCCGGTGAGAAATTTAAATGTGGTTTTATTCACCATAATCACAAAGTAAATCAATTGTTGGCTAATTAATCATTATGAACAATTTTGAATTTCAAGTAGGGGATTATTTTCCGGAATATTCTCTTATTCGTAGAAAAATAAAGTAGATATTTGGGCAACGTAAAAGGGTGGTTGCTCGATTTAGTTACTTGCTTTCGACCCGAAACTGCTCCTTCCTATTAATCAAAAACCAAAAATGATGTTTTACCGATTCTCTATCCATTTGAAACACCTGCAACTGTTGCTGACGGCAGCTTTGTTGGTAGTAAGCCACAATACTTTATTGGGACAAGCTGATCCCAAACAGGTTCGAAAAGAAACGTTCAATGGACAAATTGATATTGATATCCGTAATTCAAAAGCTGATTGGGCGCCTTACACGCCTAAAAAAGCGCCCAAGGATGCTCCAAACATTCTCTTCGTCTTGTACGATGATACCGGACTTGCATCGTGGTCGCCGTACGGCGGGGCCATCAACATGCCAACATTGGACAAACTCGCCAAGAATGGTCTGATCTATACACAGTGGCACACTACAGCCTTGTGTTCGCCTACACGATCCACCCTGTTGACCGGAAGAAACCATCATCTTACAGGAAATGCTGCAATTACCGAAGGTGCCAATGGTTTTCCCGGTGCGCACGGCCGTATACCGGAGCAAACAGCTACAGTAGCACAGGTTTTACAGGATAACGGATGGAGTACTTTTTGGATCGGAAAAAATCACAATGTTCCGGAACAAGATGTTTCTTCGGGTGGAAGTCGCAAGCAATGGCCGACTCAAATGGGCTTTGATCGCTTCTATGGATTCATCGGTGGAGAAACCAACCAATGGTATCCGGATCTGATTGAAGATAACGGCTTCGTGGAAGCGCCATACGGACCGGAAGATGGTTATCACCTCTCGAAGGATCTCGCTGATAAAGGCATTAAATATATTCAAGATCAAAAAGCAACGAATCCTAGCAAACCGTGGTTCATGTGGTTCTGCCCGGGAGCTAATCACGCTCCGCATCAGGCTCCGGAAGACTATATTGCGAAATACAAAGGAAAGTTTGATAACGGTTACGACGATTACCGCAAGTGGGTGCTTCCTCGCATGATCGAGCGCGGCATCGTTCCAAAAGGAACCGCGCTTACGGATCTTAATCCGCTACCACCGACCATCGCTGCAAAGGGAGACTATGTGCGTCCATGGAAAGATCTTAACGACGATGAGAAAAAACTTTTCGCAAAAATGGCGGAGGTATATGCTGCTTTCTCTGAATACACGGATGCGCAGGTAGGAAGAATCATTGATTACCTGGAGCAAACCGGTCAGCTCGAAAATACAATTGTCATCTATGCGGCCGACAACGGTGCTTCCGGCGAAGGATCCCCCAACGGTTCTGTAAATGAAAATAAATTCTTCAATGGTTATCCGGATGAACTATCGGAAAACATGAAGTACCTGGATGTTCTCGGTGGGCCCGATACGTATGAACACTTTCCAACCGGCTGGGCAGCGGCATTCTCTACGCCGTTCAAGATGTTCAAGCGTTACAGCGAATATGCCGGCGGCACCTGTGATCCGCTGATCATCTCCTGGCCTAAAGGAATTGCCGCTCGCGGAGAAGTTCGAAATCAATATCACCATTCAACTGATATCGTGCCAACAATTCTCGACTTGTGTGGATTAGCGATGCCAAACGTATACAATGGTGTTCCACAATATCCACTCTCCGGTGTTTCCATGCGTTACTCGTTTACCGCCACACCGGACGCGCCAACACAAAAACACCGCCAGTATTATGCGATGCTTGGCACCAGGGCTATTTGGGAAGATGGTTGGAAAGCTGTCGCCATGCACGTACCATTGACCGGAAAGGGCAACTTTGATAAAGACGAATGGGAGCTGTATAATGTCGATATGGATCGCTCCGAGTCTAAAAATCTTGCTAAGCAAAATCCGGAAAAACTACAGGCGCTGATCAAAGCCTGGAATGAGGAAGCCGACTATAACCTTGTGCTTCCGCTGGATGATCGCTCAGCGGTAGAACAGCTGGGTATCGAGCGGCCTTCAGAAGAAGAGCCGCGTGAGCGTTATCTTTACTACCCGCACACAGCACCTGTTCCGGAGGGTGTGGCTGTAAACGTGCGTGGTCGATCTTACAAAATACTGGCTAATGTAGACGTAACGGATGTTAATTCCTCCGGCGTAATCTTTGCACACGGCTCACGTTTCGGCGGACACGCCTTATTCATCAAGAATAAAAAACTCTACTACGTGTACAATTTTCTTGGTATTAAACCGGAACAACAATTTATTTCCGGGGTAGAAATTACACCGGGAAAACACACCTTCGGTATGGAATTCGTACGCGACTCGACCGGAAAGAACGGAGAACAGATTGGCTTCATGAAACTCTTTATCAATGATCAAGTCGTTGCCTCAGGAGCGATGCGCACTCAACCCGGAAAATTCACGTTATCCGGTGATGGGTTGTGTGTCGGCTACGACAGTGGCGATGCTGTTAGCAGTGAATACAAAACACCGGGAGAGTTTGAGGGCGGTAAAATTATCGGTGTAGGTGTTACTGTGGAGAAAGCACAATACCTTGATCTGGAAAAAGAAGCTAAAACAAAATTCAGGGACTAATCGATAGTTCTCTAGGTCTCGCTATTATTACTATAATTGCCAACCTGCTCCGGTTGGCAATTTTTTGTTTGAACGGAACTTAACTCATCAAGAATGGCATTTAAAAAAAACCTCTTCCTCTTGTTCCTGCTCTGTTCCGTTCTATCGGCTAGTAGCGCGCAAGAAAATACCCAAACCATTGCGGTATCCGATTCGCTGATGATCCCTTACGACCAGGCTCCTGCGGCTGCGGATCCTATTCTAGCCAAGAAATGGAATCAGCTACAGACACGTTTTTTCAATTTGAATTTCGGCGTAGCGCTCATCCTGGATCATAACATCACGTCGCAGGACGAAGCAAATGTCGAACAGGTTGGCAACGTCGGGTCGGGCACTGAGTTCCGTGGTCAGCGACTGATTGTGTCCGGTAATTTGCTGTTTTTTAAAAATCCATGGCGTTATATGATTAGCGCGAATTACAATGGCCTGGATGCTCCGCAAGACAGTAAAAAGTTTAGTTTTATTGACTGGAACCTTGAAATACCTTTCGGAAAACGCGGAGGTTGGCTCACCGTCGGGAAACAAAAAGAAGGCGTGGGCTACGAATATGTTGCTCCGGGAACACACCTGATGTTTATGGAACGCGGCAGTCTGGTTCCCGCTTTTGTACGACAACGAAATATTGGTATTCGTTATTCCAATAGTATTCTGAATCATCGTGCAACCTACACGCTCGGACTATTTAATAATTACTGGGAAACCGATAAATCATTTTCTGATAACGGCTCACAAGTCACCTTTAGAGCTACCGGACTTCCCCATTACCGTTCCGATGCACACCTGCTTCATCTGGGATTTGGCTATAGACATTCGGCGGCAGCCGGCGGTTCGTTGAGTTATAAAGCAAAGCCCGAAGTAAACACGGCGCCGTCGTTTATCAATACCGGAAATATTACTGCTACGGCTTCTGATTTGCTGATGCTAGAAGCCGTTCATGTAAATGGCCCCTTCAGTATCATCGCGGAATACATGCAACAATACGTCCGCGGAACTATGGAAACGAATGTGTTCAACTATTGGCAGGCCGGAGCAAGTTGGTTCATCACCGGTGAGAACCGTCGCTATAACAAGAATAACGGTAACCAGGGAAAATTGATTCCAACACGGAACTTATCCTTTTCGAAGAAAAACAGTTATGGCGCGCTGGAGCTTGATGTACGTCTCACGCATTCCGATCTTACAAACGGACTGATTGACGGTGGTGTATTTAATCGTTTAAGCGGAGGATTCAGCTGGTATCCGAACGATCAGTTCCGCTTTTCCTTCAACTACGGAGCCGGGACACTGAACCGCGGTGGACGAACCGGTGCTGCTGACTTTTGGCAGTTCCGTCTTCAGTATGAACTATAATACTTATCGTTGTTAATCGGCGAGCGTTAACTTTTCTATCGGTTAAAACGAATAGCCCACCTTGATCGAATAGCGGAAAGCCGGCAGTGTAACATCGGCTTCTGATGAAAGATCGCCTGTACCTTTGAATTTTATATTTTCCAGGTACGGATCAAGGAACGATAAATTATTTCGAATTGCGTTCTCAGCGTCGGTGAAAAACTCCTCCGGCAACGGTTGGTTTTCATTTACAGACAACGTGCCGAAAGTAAGTCCGGGACCGGCAAACAGAAAATCAACGGAAAAGTGTTTATGAATAGGCAGCTTGTATCCCAACTGAAAACCAAGGGTGCTGGCCACCAGTTTCACATCCAAATCTACCGGACTGACATCTCCTGTTTTTGAAGAGGTATAATTTCCTTCCACGTTGTCGCCCATAGAACGAAAGCGGTAATAACCGCCGAGATAAAAACCGGTATGAGATCGATTGCCTTTTATTGGATACCAACGATAAGACGGTGTTAGTGTAATGCCGGTAAATTCAAAATCGTTGGTCTGTAAGGTAGGTGAATCAAATCCGTTTATCCGCAAGAGTCCGCCCGTCATTTTCAATCCGGCCTCTAGCTCGACAGACGACGAGGAAGTAATGGCACGTTCGTAGGAAATCTGAAGATTACCAAACAACAGCCCAAAGGGCGCTACCGATACGGTGTTGTGATAAACAGGAGTAGTGGTAACCTGCGCGGAAAGTTGCAGCTGTAAAAACAGGGCTGCGATAAAGAGTATTCGTTTCATCGTGTTGATCGCTTTTTAAAAAATTAGCGGCGCACTAATGTACAGAAATTACTCCGCCATCAACAACATTCGTTACAAGTGTTCGGCGACAAACTTTGAACAATAAAATTTGATTTCATCACGAACAGCGCGAAACGAGGCGCGTATCTCTTCCTCGAAACCCTGTGCTTTCGCGGGATCGATAAAATTGTAGTGAAATTTCTGCGCTTTTGTCGGAAAGTACGGGCAACGTTCTTTCGCGTTATCACAGACGGTAATGACGTAGTCAAAATCTATTCCCGCATATTCATCCACCCGATTTGAAGTATGACCTGAAATGTCAATCCCGTCTTCCTGCATGATAGCAATAGCGCGCGGATTAACACCGTGTGTTTCTACGCCAGCGCTGTATACTACTGCTTTGTCTGCAGCAAAATGGCGCAAGTAACCTTCGGCAAGCTGACTTCGGCAACTGTTTCCGGTACACAATACAAGAATCTTTTTCATGAGGAAGGATAACTTTTCTTCAGTTGTTGACTGGCTTTTACTAAAAGTATCAGCGCTGGAACTTCCACCAGCGGACCAATAACACCGGCAAAAGCCTGCGGAGAATGGATACCGAAAACGGCAATCGCTACAGCAATGGCCAATTCAAAATTGTTGCCGGTAGCGGTGAAAGAAATGGCGGCGTTTTTATCGTAAGCAACGCCCATTGATTTATTCAGGAAAAAACTCAGGAAAAACATAATAGTAAAATACAGCAGTAGCGGAATCGCAATGCGCAGTACGTCGAACGGTAGCTCAAGAATCTTATCGCCCTTCAAACTGAACATAATGATGATGGTGAACAACAGTGCATACAATGTCAGCGGAGAAATTCGCGGAATAAACTTGCGGTCAAACCAATCTTTTCCTTTTGCCCGAATAAGCACATAGCGGCTAATAAATCCGGCGGCGAATGGAATGCCCAAATAAATCAATACGCTTTGAGTAACATCACGCATAGGTACATTGATGTTGAAGTCGCCCAAACCAAGTTTGGCAGGCAGTACGTGGATAAACAACCACGCATAAACACTATAGCTGACCAGTTGAAATACGCTGTTCAGTGCAATAAGCAGCGCACCATACTCGCGGTTTCCCCCGGCCAAATCATTCCAAACGATAACCATGGCGATACAACGCGCCAACCCGATGAGTATTAATCCAATCATGTAATCGGGATAGTCGCGCAGGAAAAGAATGGCTAGCACGAACATCAGCAGCGGTCCGACCATCCAATTCAACACCAAGGAGAGCGTCATAACTTTGGTGTCACGAAAAGCAAGTGGCAGTAAGGAATAATCCACTTTTGCCAGTGGTGGATACATCATCACAATAAGTCCTGCCGCAAGTAAAAGAATCGTACTCCCCGAAGAGACGGCGCTTACTGCCGCCGGAACCTGTGGAAATAGTGATCCAATAGCAACGCCAATCGCCATCGCCAGAAAAATCCACAACGTCAGGTAACGATCAAGAAACTTGAGTCTTGTAGCCATAGTTCGATTAACAACATCCGCCGCCGGGCGTACAACATGATCCGCCTAAAGCAGCTAGTTCCACTTTTTGTTTGGTAGGAGGAACAATACAACGGTCCGGGGCAAGACAATCGGTTTGCAACGGTTGCAATACAAACTTCATCCCGTCGAAATTCACACCGTACCTGCCAATGGTGTCTTGCTGATATTCGATTTCAACATCAAGGTCTTCCCGCGAAATTTGCTGTTCAAACGTATCAATAATTCCCAGCAATTTCACCGGATCAAGACGGTGTTCATAGTCGTGCGCGACCCATAATTGCAGGGTTAATTTCTTTTCTGTGCGTACCACTCCCCCACAATCAATGAATTGCTTGGTGGTAAGACCAGCTTCTGTTACGTGAAAGTGCAGGGGAACAACCGTTCCGTTAGACTGAACAAACAACAGCGCTGTAATTTCCTCTAATCGTTTTTTAAATTCTGACGTTTTCATAGTAAACGTATTTTAACAGCATTGGGACTGCTTAGTTTCTAGTTTTTTACTGAGGAGTAAAAAGTGCTCCTTTATCTTCCAAAAAGTCCGCTCGTCGATGCAATAGCAAACCGTTGTTCCCAATACGGTTCCTTTTATTAGGCCCGCATTTTTCAATTCTTTCAAATGCTGGGAGATCGTGGGCTGTGCTAGTGGAAGTTCGTCCACAATATCCCCGCAAACACACTCCTGTTTTTTGAGTAAGTATTCGATGATGGCTATTCGCGCAGGATGTCCAAGCGCCTTGAACAACATTGCCAGGGTGTTTTGCTTGTCGGTAAAGTGATCGGTTTTAGTAACGCCCATTATTATATTGTAATATCGCAATATTACGATAAATAGTCGGGGAAGTCAAGTAATAATGAAAAATAATTGTCTAACACCGGTTTAAGCCCGCAATTGGTTGTTTCATATACTGTATCTTGTGGGAAATAAAAAGTAAATGCCGTCTGTTACCAAACAGGAGTTGTTCGATTATTGCCGCTCGTATGTGACGGAGCGCATTGAACGAATACGCACAGAAATCAACACCTCCCAATCTTCAGCCAACGAGGAAACGAAGAGTAGCGCAGGCGACAAACACGAAACGGCCCGTGCTATGGCGCAGCTGGAGGTGGAAATGAACTCACGGCAACTCGCAGAAGCGGAAAAGTTGCAGGAATCGCTTTCTAAAATAATTGTCAACCGCACCTACGAAGTAATCACTCCCGGCGCACTGGTTGAAACCTCACAAGGATTGTTTTACCTCGCAATAAGTATTGGAAAAGTACAGATGGCCGGAGAAATATGTTACGTTGTGTCTCCTGATTCTCCACTGGGTAAAATCTTAATCGGAAAAAAAAGTGGAGATATTGTTTTATTCAACGGAAACAAACTACAGATTATTGCGGTGATTTGATCGTGATAATTTTATTTTCCTGTCGCTGCACGCTGTAACGTCTGCAGAAAAACTTCGGGTGGTTGTGCTCCGTTGACAACATATTTTCCGTTTATCAAAAAATAGGGCACGCCGTTGATACCAAGCTGTTCGGCTTGCTGCATATCGCGTACAACGCCGGCGCTATATTTTCCGCTGCGAAGTGCTAATACTGTTTCTTCCTTGTCAATACCCAATTCCACTCCTATTTCTGCTAACGTAGCCGTATCGTCCAGATTTTTTCCTTCCGTAAAATAGGCATGAAATAATTTTTCTTCTGCCGCAGACTGCTTGCCTTTTTCAAGTGAGTATTGCGAAAAACAATGTGCAAGAAAAGTATTCGCTACTTTCATCGATGAAAAATTATACGATAAGCCCGCTTCTTTCGCCGCAGCACCCACCCGCTCGTTCATTTGCGTGGCGGTTTCCAAACTCCACCCTTTCGCGTCTGCTAAAAAACGGTGAATGTTCACCGATGTGTCTGTTTTTAATCCCGGCATCAGCTGAAAGCTTTTCCAAACAATATTGACAGCGCTTTGTTCTGGAAATCGTTCCAGCGCTTTTTCAAAATTCCGTTTTCCCAAATAACAAAATGGACACATAAAATCACTCCACACCTCCACGGTAATTTTACTATTGCTCATTGCTTTTTCTGTTTGATTACCGCCTGGCTGTGCACAGCTTACAGTGCTGATGATCATTGCCCAAGCGATAAAACCGTTTCTTAAAATCCTAAAATTCATAGTGCGAAAATAACGGAACAGGTGTAATAAAAAAAACCGCCCCGGTTGTGTTAACGCAGGGCGGTTCTAAATAAATTAAACCGTATTAAGGCTGGAAGAAGAATGGTGCCACCAAACTGCTGGCATCATACGTAATATAGTCGGAAGCATCGACGAATCCGTCGCCATTCATATCCGTGGCGTAATAATCGAATAACAGACCGGCAGCGTTGTCAAGATCAAATAACGTGAAGTCCGTAGCATCGATAAAGTCGTCCTGATTCAGATCGCCCGTCCACATAGCGTAAGTGCCGGTAGCGACTTCTACCATCGGATCCAGGCCAATTGACCACGCCTGCGAAAGCCCGGTGGTAAAGTTATAGTTCGTGGTAGCACTACACAATACCGGTGCAGCACTCCATGTCTCCAAGGCGTTACGATGGGTGATACCGATCCAATAACTGGTGCCCGGAAGGGCGGTGGTGAACGTCGCAGTTGCAATACCGGATATAGACAGTACTGCCTTTTGTGATTCAATAATTGTTGCCGTACTGGCCGAGTCGTAAAGTGTCACCGTAATCGTATCCACCTCGGTACCTGTTGCACCAATAACAAATTGATTGGAGAGCACCGGAACCATCGCCGGAGTAGCGGCGAACAAATCCATATATCCTTGAATGAACAGGTTCAGGTTCAGCGTAACTCCGGAAGGACAACTGTTTATAGTAAGTTGTAGTATTTCCGTGGCACAACCACTTACCGAACTGTAGGTGCCGGATGTGGTGTAGGTTTGACCGTTCACCGACCAGGTATACGTATCACACGCAGTGATAGTCGTAGTGTTAGTAGTGCTTGAAGTGATTGTTAACGTCAGTACATCTGTTACACAACCATTCACTGAAGAATAGGTGCCGCTCTGTGTGTAGGTCTGTCCGTTAACCGACCAGGTGTAATTGTCGCAGGCGGAAGCAGTGGTAGGAACCGTAGTGCTTGGTGTGATGGTCAATGTAAGCGTGGCAATACTATCGCAACCGTTAGCAGCAGCTCCAGTGGCCGTGTAAGTACCACTTGATGTATAGGTGGTTCCGTTTAGCGACCAGGTAAAACTTCCACAAGCATTAGCCGAACCACTACCGGTGATAGCAGCAGGTTGAGTAACCGTCACCGAAACGGTATCATCACATCCTGCCGCGTCTACTACAATATACGAGTATGTTCCTGCGGTGAGCGGGAAGTTGCCCGTATTTGTGTAAGGCGCTGTTCCATTCGTTGCGGAAACGTTGACTGTCGTTGTGCCGCCATTACAAACAATATTACCTGCTGTTGCAGTAGCCGTAGGTTCAGGATTAACGGTGAATGTTACCGCTGCCGATGTCGCTGTACAGCCGGTTCCATCTGTCGCTGTGAATGTATAGCTACCGGTAGTATTAACCGTCAGTGTTCGGCTCGTTGTTCCATTAAACGACCACACCAAACCGGATGGAACGTTTGAATACAACAACAGTGATCCAGATCCGCATACGCTGGTAGCTCCTGCAGTGGAAATACTCGGAGTTGTTGTTGTACCGGTGATCTTAATATCATCTAAACGGAAAGATGTTGTTACATTCTTAGAGAAGCGAATCCAAAGATTGGATGTTGCCGGAATGCCACTGCTTACCGTCATCAGCTGCCAGGAACTAACCACTGTTGGCTGAGGAACAGACAACGCCGTAAAGTTGATACCATCGGTAGATACTTCGACTGTCATTCCATTGGTTAAATCAGAACGAAGCAATCCGTAACTTAAAACAAGAGATGAATAACCCAGCGTGTTGATACCGGAAACCGTAAAGGTTTTCAGGTTCCCGCCGGTGGTACCGAAGAAAATGTTTCCGCCACCACTCGCACCGGAATAGGTGCTGGACACGGTAGTAATTCGCACGTCTGTTCCGCTCGTACCCGCACTAAAGGTAATCGGAGCAGTGTTCTGCCAGCCGGAGAACGTATTCACCGACGTAGTACCAGTAGGTGCTCCCATATTTTCAGAGAATAATGTTCCGGAGAACTGGTAATTCTGAATGCTAACTACAGCAGGCAATGAAGTGGCTGTACAAGAGCCGTCCGTCACGGTTACTGTATAAGTGCCGCCGGTAGTTACTGTGATAGACTGTGTAGTTGCGCCGTTCGACCACAAATAACTACTGGCGGTTCCGGCTGTCAAGATTACAGAGCCTCCGCTACAGAAAGTAAGAGGGCCACCTGCGGTGATTGTGGCTGCCGCCGGTGCTGAAACCGTGGCGCTGGCTGTCTGAGAACAACCGGATGCATCAGTAGCGGTAATGGTATAGATACCGGCAGGTAAGCCCGTAGCAATTGCGGTAGTTTGAGCCGGTACACTGTTCCAAGAGTATGAAATTGGCGTGACGCCGGTTACTACCGTTACAGTAGCTGTTCCATCGTTCGCACCAGTACATGATTCACCGGTGGCGCTTGCAGTAATAGCGAGTGTGTTAAGCACAGCATCAGCATTCGTTAACGTAGCAACACTACGACGGGTAATAGTAGTAGTATTTGCAGTAGCTGACCAATTACCGTCTGCATCAGTAGCCGCGTTGAACAGCGTATTGTCTGCATTACGCACTTCGATACGTCGTACACCATTGACATTGTTTGCACCAATTGGAATAACAGCTACGTAATCACCGGCAACCGATGAGCTGCCCTGCGTCAAAACATCATTGATAACAGTAGGAAGTTCTGATTGAGAGGTATTAGTAGGTACCATCTGACGAGACTGGTAGCTGAACAACGGATCTCCGGTTCCTGCAGTGTTGTCATAAACCAGAACATACTTACCTCCGATACAAGCTGCAGAAGATCCCTTTAGGAAAGCGCCATCGTCAGTAGTCGCCGAAGTAAGTGCTGTATTAGCAATATCCAGCGCGGTCATGATCTTTGAGCCCACAAAGTTTGGAGCAGTCGGCATGATGCCTCCGCTCGCTACAAAACCAATTCGCATATTGTGATTAAAGCCGGGAGTAAAGCGACTGTTCGTACTACTGGCTGTTGGCTGAATGTATACCCAGAACGGACCGGAGCTACCATTAGCATCCGTAGTGAATACGTTGAGAATATTGCCGATACCGAAGCTGGTTCCCAACCACGTGTTTCCTGAACCATAGGAAGTGTTTGCTGTGGTGTCCGTACCAACGCCCGCTTTGATATCATAGCTGGTATTCGGCACCAGGTTGTCGATCTGCAAACAAACAGCAAATGGAACACGTGCATTGTGCGCGCTGGCGGTGGTTTTACCAGAAATGAATTTTGGTACTACCAACTCGGTCATGGTTGGCAACAAGGTGATGATAATATTACTGCTTGATGCGGCCGTCAGTCCCGTTGCGGTAGCCTCAAGTACATACGTTCCCGGGCTGTCAAACGTCAAACCGGAGAACACGGCGACTCCACCCACACAATTCACTGTCAATATACCGGTGACATTTCCGGGACCGCTTAACTTAGTCAGTGTAACAGCGCCTGTGTAATAGTTGTCAATCGTGAAATCGTTTCTGAATGCCTGTACCTCAAAGGAGGATACTACGTTGTTGACGATGCCGGATGCCGGCGTATTGAAGAACGACAAGAACGTAGCTACACCAAGTACATTGAAAGGATTGCTTATAGCGGGCGTTAATGTTTCTCCCGCCGTTGCGTCAACCTGAAGCTGTACGCCAATATCTTCCGGACTGTAGGTCACTCCCGTAATGGTGACGGAATTACTTCCGGCAGTTATGGTTCCTGTGGTGGTTCCTCCCAGTGCTCCAAAGCCGCTGAACAGGCTGAGAGATACGGTGGTGTTGACGCCAACCGCTTGTGGACTACCGGCACTGTCTTGCGATTGTACCACTACACTGAACGGTGTATTATCAATTACATCCGCAAAACCATTTACAGATGTGATAACAAGTTTGGTAGCTTGTGAGGGTGCCGCTGTTGCCTGGGCAACCGGGTTGTTCTGTGCGGCCGATGTGTTGTATTTAGCAGATGCTCCGTTTCCGTTGAAGCCGTAAACACGGAAATAGTAAGTGGTACCTGCGGTGAGTCCGGTTACATTCACCACACTTGCTCCGCCGTTATACACTACCTGCTCGCCTGAGCCCGAGTAAACACTATTGGCCGTATAGTCATTTCCGTCAATCGGATCTGTAAATGCATTAACCGTATTGATTTTCACAATGCGGGATGTGGCATCACCGTTCGTCCAAATTACATCCATCGAGGTGGTGAGCACATTCAAGAAGGATACCAGTGAATCCTGTGCCAGTGGTGTTGTTGGGCCTTGTGCAGCTAATGTGAAGTCATCAATCGCCAGACCTTCATCATTACCAGCGTCGTTATTATCGGACCAGCGCAAAACTAAAGTTTGACCCGGCAACCAGTTGGTGTTAAGATTGAACGTAGCAGAAAGTGCCGTTTGATTAGCAGGAAGTGTTCCGTCCAGGTTAATGGCTGTACCACCACTCACCGGATTGGTAAAGGTCAGCGATGACTCTGTAGTAAACACGCCACTATTAATATCTGCTGATCCAATTTGGTAGGCAAATACAAGTTGGTTAAGTCCTCCACTGCCACCATTACGCCATTGCTGGCCGGTATAATTGATGGTGACAGATGTCAATGGTCCTCCAGTGTTATTGACAAACACGGCACCGAAAGCAGGAACTGTTGTTCCAGTTGCCAGCGATCCTAAAGCGCGATTGGTTGAGCCGGTTGCGCCGTAACTTTTTGTAGCCCCACTGGAACTGGTTCCATTATCCACGCCAAAAGTAAGATCGGTGCCCGTTCCACCAATGCTCATGTGCTGCCATCCGGTCAGATTAGTGGCATTTGCTGATGGGGTGGAAAGGTAATACGGCCCACGACCAAAGCCGGTCATTCCATAACTGCCACCGGCATTATTGGATAGTCCGTTGAAGTCCTGTGTGTATAAGCCTCCGCTATACAGAATATTTGTTGGCGTGGTGAAGGTCAAGCTGCCGAAAGAAGACGTGCGGTAGTTGATACTACTTCCACTTCCGTTGTAGTCGTAGGCGCGCGCATAATAGGTGGTTCCCGCGGTAAGGCCGGTCAGCGTAAGGGATGATGCGGCCGTACTGTTGAATACGAGCAGGTTGCCGGAGCCAAGGTCTGTTGCTGTCGTAATGTTACTGGACGCACCCGTGTACGTTGTGCCGTCGACAGGAACAAAAGAAATCGGCGATGTACTTACTACGATAAGGCGACTCGATCCGTTTCCTCCTGCATATCCGGTAACGGATGTGTCCGTTTTAAGACGCGTCAATGACATCGTTGCGGCTGCAGTCGGTTCTGCGGCCAGCGTAGTCGTGCTCGCGGTACCCGCACCTACGACCTGATAATTCGCTGTTACGCCACTTCCATTGTACTCGTATACGGTAAAGTGATATTGTGTTGATGCGGAAAGGTTGGTAACGGTTACTGCAGTTCCTGTTCCATCATAAATAATCTTATTTCCGGAACCTTGATCCAGCGCCGCAGTAAAGCTTGCGCTGACACCGCTTACTGATGCACCATCAGCTGGGGTGTAACTAACAGCGGAAGACTGACGGATTACAATAAGGCGAGAAGCTCCGCTTCCTCCTGAAGTAGTTACATCAATACTGTTTCCGGTGATTGTTCCGAAGGTGATCGCGGAAGGAGAAACCGGTTCCGCTTCCAGTGCAAATCCGGTAACAGCGACAGGTTGGTTAGTGGCTGCGGTAGACGTATGATCAATATTTCCGGAATAAGATCCACTGGCAGCAGGATTGAATCGAACATCGATCGTGGTGGAAGCGATCGAGCCCATCGGCATATCAATGATGTTTATCAATGACCCCATGCTTTCGTGAACATCACACATGTAATATAACGTCGACGGCGTAGTAGCATCCGGCGTAAAAAAGGTAGAGTCGCCGTACTGTGTAACTCCATCAGTAATCACATCGCCGGAATTAGCACCGCCGCCAACCGAACTGTTGGTGAAAACAAATGGGTGTCCGAGTGTAGAGGAACAGCAAGTTCCTTGTCCGTCGAAATAAAACTTATAGGTCACTCCGCGCACCATGGTGATGACCGGTCCTTGAACACTGTTTAACAGATAACCGTTGGGAGAGCCCACCCCGAAATACGGGTGAGTAGCATCTTTCGGTGCCACCTCCACCGTGTAAACGGTTGGGTAGGTTAAATAACTTAGGGTTAACGGTGACGAGGAAAATGAATTGGTTCCTGTTCTGATTTCAAAATTGGCCGGAGGCGTAACCGTAATATCGCCGGCAAGATTACTACCGGCCACCGTATACGACTGTGAGGCAGAAGGCGTTCCCGCTACGGTAGTGAAGGGTGTTAGTGATGAAGAAACAGAAATTAATGGCGATGTAGAGGAGTTGATGGTAAAAGTTAAAGCGACTGATGTGCCTCCGCCGGGAGCCGGAGTAGTGACATCGACGTTTACTGTACCTGCCGTGGCGATATCAGCCACTGAAATAGGCGCCGTTAAGGTAGTGCTGTTCACGTAGGTAGTCGTCTTAGCAACGCCGCCCCAGTTGATGACCGATGCCGGATAGAAATTACTGCCGGTAACCGTTAAGGTAAACGATGAGCCGCCGGCGGTGGCCGATGAAGGGCTCAGACTTGTGGCTACAGGCAATGGATAGTCGAGTGTGGTACTCGCTGGATTACCAGTGGTGGTAGTGGTGTTGTAAAGATTACCGGTGGTAGCGAATTCGTACGCGCGGAAATAATACGTTTGTCCTGGAGAAAGATTGGTGACGGTGGCGGAATTTGTGTTTCCAACAGAAATAATCTGC
>CAINVI010000203.1 GCA_903854075.1 Candidatus Pollutiaquabacter sp.
AGCTCGTGAGCCTTTATCAGCAAGGCGACCAGATCGCCATCTCCCAGTTAGTTACACGTTACAAAAGCCGTGTCTTCACGTCCATTTTCTTTTTGGTGAGAAACCGAGAAGTGGCTGAAGATTTGTTTCAGGAAACGTTTATTAAGATCATTTCCAGCTTGCGCAGCAGTACTTACAACGAGCAGGGAAAATTTCTGCCCTGGGCATTGCGTATCGCACATAATCTGGTGATTGATCATTTCCGGAAAGAAAAGCTAATGCCGCTACAACGCGACAGCGACGAATTCAGTGTCTTTGATGTCTTGCCCGGCCAAGGCCGTAATGCAGCTGATCAGCTGGTGTACAACGAAAAAATCCAATTCATTCGAAGTTTGATCGACCGACTGCCGCCGGATCAACGCGAAATCGTTATTCTGCGTCACTATACGGGATTGTCGTTCAAGGAAATTGCCAAAACGCTGAATATCAATATCAATACAGCGCTTGGGCGAATGCATTATGCGGTCATAAAACTGCGTGAGATGGTGGCGAAAGCCCCAGAACGCGCCCGTGAATAATTTTTAGGTCCGGGGGAAAATAATTCCCCCGGACATTCGTTTTGTTATCAAATCTCAAAGGATAATACATGATTGAAAACTCTACTCAACTAAACGATTGGCTGCTTTATTACTACAACGAATGCGACCTCCTGGCGAGTGATCGCATACAGCGCACAATTGATGGTGATCCGTTGTTACAACACGATTACCTGGAACTGGTGACTCTACTGGATGCTATGACAGTGAAGGCCCTTGAGCCATCAACTGCTTCCGTTCAACGTATTCTGGAGTATGCATAAAAAAACAGCGGGGACTTACCCGCTGTTTTTTTTCTCTCTAACCTGAATTTTAATCGTCGTTTACTGCATAGGCAAGTGTGGTTTGGATAGGAGCAAAGTAATTTCCGGCATCCCTGAACTCAATTATTTTGGGCGAATAAGGTGATAAAAGGGGTGAATGACAGCGATGGCCAGGATACAGAAACGTTTGTAATTGTAGTATTTTCGTGTTCTTACTTATTTCCGGTAATCCATGAACCGTCACGAACGATACGCGGCCATTTTAAACTACTTTCGAAAGGAACGACCGGTCGCAGAAACAGAACTGGAATATACCAATCCGTATGAGCTGCTGGTGGCGGTTATCCTTTCGGCACAGTGCACCGATAAACGGGTCAATCTTACGACGCCACACCTCTTTGAGCGCTATCCTACGGTTTTTGAGTTAGCAACGGCCACCTCCGATGACATATTTCCACTGATACGAAGCATCAGTTATCCGAATAATAAAGCCAAACACCTCGCCGGAATGGCTCGTAAACTAGTTGATGATTTCGGCGGTGAAGTACCGGCTTCCATTGATGCATTACAAACATTGCCCGGCGTAGGAAGAAAAACAGCCAATGTTGTCGCCTCGGTAGTATTCAATATGCCGGCGATGGCGGTGGATACGCATGTCTTTCGTGTATCGGCTCGATTAGGATTAACGGTACGTGCTAAAAATCCGTTACAAGCTGAAAAACAATTGGTGAAATACATACCGGAAAGCGACATCGCCATGGCGCATCACTGGTTGATTCTTCACGGCCGTTATACATGCTTGGCTCGCACTCCAAAGTGTGAGACCTGTGGCATCACATCGCATTGCCAGTATTTTGAAAAAAAAGCCGGAAAGAAAAAATTGGTGAAGAAACGACCGGTCAAGTTGAAGAAGCCGGAAAGTAAAGGTCGAACGTAGTCCCTTTTCCATTTTCACTGGACGCTTCAATCTTTATCTGATGGAATTCAGCTATAGAACGTACGATCGGCAATCCCAGTCCGAAACCCATATCATCATCCGGTCGGAGACGTTTGAACCGATCAAAAATATAGGGTAACTGATCAGCGGGCATGCCTATTCCTGTATCTGAAATCCGAAGATGATACTGATTGATTTGGTTAATTCCCGTCACGGTAATACTACCTTCGGGTCGGTTGTATTTAATGGCGTTAGAAATCAGGTTGAAGACCAGCGTATGCAGCAAAGATTTATTGCAGGGCTTGAAAACAAACGGCTCTAGCTGACTTTTATCCAGCCGGATATTTTTATCCTGAATCAGCACATCAGTTTCATCCAGCACATCCTGCACAAGCAGCTCCAGTTCGGCTGACTCGTTCTTAATGTATTGTTCGTTTTCGATACGGGAAATATACAGTAGCGCTTTGATGACGCGTGAAAGTCGTGAAAGTGTTTTCTGCGAATCGGCGAGTTTGTTTACCACTTCGTCCGGCACCTGTGGGTCGTTGATCATATTTTCAACGCGGTTCTGAAGAATTGAGATCGGAGTAAGCAACTCGTGAGATACATTGGTGATGAATTCCCGCTCCAGCCGAAAGGCTTCATTGATCTGGGTCATCATTTCATTGATGGAACGGTCCAGGTAGGCGAACTCAAAGGTATTGGTAGCGACCGATGTTAGGTTTATGGACGTTGGGTGTTTAATGTTCTTTAGCTTATCATTCACGATATTGTAGAATGGCCGCAAGAGAACCTGTGCAAAGCCGAGGTCCACAAAGATGGACAGTAACACGACGGCCAGCATTATTTTTAGCGTGAAGTTTCGTATAGTATTTCCCAACTCTTCAGCGGAAGTCAATCCTTCGCCTATTTCAATCTTGTACAACTGATTATCGTAAAGGAAGGTTTGACTCAGCACGCGGTGCTTAAGTA
>CAINVI010000204.1 GCA_903854075.1 Candidatus Pollutiaquabacter sp.
GGGAAAATGGTGACCCCGAACCAGAAACGGGTTGCGGTGTTGGCTCTTGTTGATGAGTTCGGGGTGTCGCAACGTTGAGCGTGTCTGGTGGTTGGCCAGTGTCGGAGCACACAACGCCACGAACATGTTCGCAGCCCTCAAGAAGCGTATTTGCGGCAACGGATTCGGGTGTTAGCAGTGAAATATCCTCGTTATGGCTATCGGCGTGTTCATGTGATGTTGATTCGTGACGGGTTCGCGGTGAATCGTCAATGGGTGCAACGTTTATGGCGTCTCGAGGGTCTTCATGTGCAACGCCCCAAACGTCGCAAACCCAAGATTGCCCGTCAACCGATTGTTGTTCGGGGCGCATATCCGAACCAAGTGTGGGCGATCAATTTTCAGTTTGATGAAACAGATGACGGACGACCAGTCAAAATTCTTAATGTGACTGACGAGTTCACTCGTGAAGCGTTAGCCACGAACGCAGCACGCCGGATCACTGCTGCAGGCACGATGGCTGTCCTCGATCAGATACGCGAGTCGCGCGGAGCACCACAGTTTCTGGGTATGGATAACGGACCAGAGTTCATTGCCGATACTTTGCACGACTGGTGCAAAGAACAAAACATTAAGGCCAAAGAAATGTCCAAATGACGGGTCACTTCGAAGACTGGGATTTTCTCCGCAGATGATTGATCAGACTCACGCAACCAGAAAACAAATTGCGCAGGTGTATGTCTAGTCTTTTGCACTTGGATCCCACCACCCCAGTCTCATAGGGCTATTCACCACACAGGAAATGAACCTATTTCAAGAGGACAGAACAGCGTTGACAGCCTTGCACTAGTCTGATAAAACATATTTGAAGTAGGTATGATTAGTTCAAAGAACTGGGGATCTTAAATTGAAAAAAATGACGCTAATTGTAGGAGTTCTTGTACTTATCGTCTCCGTTGTTAGTCAACCTATTCGAACTACGCCAGCCATTGCTGAAAGTGGTAATCCTCGTTACGACGACCAGGTAGGTGTTGACAACTGCTATGACTCCGGAGCAGTTGTACCTTGTTTTGTCCCGGACGGAGCCGACGCTTCCTCAATCTTTTTGGCTCCTTGCACAGCGGATATCACCAATTTTTGTTTTACTGCCACGGTGGATGGCCAGCCTGCACCTTCAAACTTACAATTCGTAGTAAGAGTCTCCGCTTATAAAACTCAAACAGGAGGGGACGGTGCAGGGTACGAGTCTGGTTTTGTCGCCTACTACGTTCCTCAAGGCCGTTCAATAAACGATAAAGAGTTGACGGGGGAATGTTGTTGGGTCCCACCTAACCAAACCTCTGGTGGTGGCCTCGTTGATCTGACCGATGCCAACGTCGCAGGAAAGAACATTAAAATTGTGATGAAGTACAAAGTGTCCAGCCTGCCGCAGTACAGCATGGTGGTCTCTAATGATGGCAAAATGGACTTTGACCTCGTGGGTCAAAACTTGACAGTCACAGCCGAAGGTAAACCGGCACGAGTGGCGGTTGATTCTGTATTGCAACACATTGATTTCGACACAGAAAAAAGTGAGGACACAAGTCTTCTTTGGCCAGACCGTTGTGGTATTCCGAGCATGAGCCGCCTTGTGTGCAACGTTGAGACAGCGGACTCTGATGGTTTGATGTTCTACGGAAAATCAAAGGCATTGGCTTTTCCATCAGCGAGCGAAGTAGCCCA
>CAINVI010000205.1 GCA_903854075.1 Candidatus Pollutiaquabacter sp.
TAAATCTCTTTGATATCCTGAGGAATCTCCGGAATGTTTTGTACTGAACCGTTAGACGCGATGATTTTGCTCTTCATCGTTTCGTTCCAAAGCCCTGCTTTTACCAGGTCTTTCAGAAGGTGTTTGTTCACAATGGTGAACTCACCGGAAAGTACGCGGCGGGTATAGATATTCGAGGTGTAGGGCTCGAAGCACTCGTTGTTTCCAAGGATCTGAGAAGTGCTGGCGGTTGGCATCGGTGCAAGCAACAAGGAGTTACGCATTCCGTGCTTCTTCACATCAGCACGTAACGCGTCCCAATTCCAACGACCGGTCGGCTCAACGCCCCACATGTCGAACTGGAAGATGCCTTCGGAGGCAGGAGAACCGGCAAATGTTTCGTACGCACCATGTACCTTGGCTTCTTCCATAGAAGCAACCATCGAAGCATAATAAATCGTTTCGAAGATATCTCGGTTGAGCGCTTTCGCTTCATCACTCTCGAATGACATGCGCAGCATGATGAAAGCATCAGCAAGTCCTTGCACGCCGATACCGATCGGACGGTGACGCATGTTGCTGCGACGTGCTTCTTCTACCGGATAATAGTTGATGTCGATGATTTTATTGAGGTTGTTGGTGATCACCTTGGTGATGTCGTACAACTTCTGAAAATCAAAGGCTCCGTTATTGACAAAGCGCGGCAATGCGATGGAGGCCAGGTTACAGACGGCAATTTCATCAGGCGCTGTGTACTCTACGATTTCCGTACACAAGTTAGAACTCTTGATGGTTCCAAGATTCTTCTGATTACTCTTCTCGTTACAAGCGTCTTTATAAAGAATGTATGGCGTTCCGGTTTCGATCTGTGATTCAAGAACGGCAAACCATAACTCCTGTGCTTTGATGGTTTTACGGGCGCGTCCTTCCTGCTCGTAACGGGTGTAGAGTTCTTCAAACTTAGCACCGTAGCAATCGGCAAGCCCAGGAGCTTCGTTCGGACAGAACAGACTCCAGTTACCGTCTTCTTCTACCCGCTTCATGAACAAATCAGGTATCCAGAGGGCGTAGAACAAATCGCGGGCGCGCATTTCTTCTTTTCCGTGGTTCTTTTTCAGTTCCAGGAATTCGAAGACATCGGCATGCCACGGCTCGAGATAAATCGCAAAAGAACCTTTACGCTTACCGCCGCCCTGATCGACATAACGAGCAGTGTCGTTGAACACACGCAGCATCGGCACGATACCATTCGATGTACCGTTGGTGCCGCGGATATACGATCCGGTAGCGCGGATATTGTGAATGCTAAGACCAATACCTCCGGCAGACTGGGAGATTTTGGCGCAATTTTTCAAGGTGTTATAAATGCCGTCGATGCTATCGTCCTGCATCTGTAACAGGAAGCACGATGACAACTGCGGCTTCGGAGTGCCGGAGTTGAACAAGGTTGGTGTAGCGTGGGTGAACCAGCGCTCACTCATCAGATTGTAAGTATTGATTGCTGCTTCGATGTCGTGTTTGTGAATACCAACTGCGACACGCATCAACATGTGTTGCGGACGCTCAGCGACTTTACCGTCGAGCTTTAGGAGATAAGATTTCTCCAGGGTTTTAAATCCGAAATAATCGTATCCGAAATCACGATCATAAATGATCGTAGAATCGAGAATGTCGCGGTTCTCCTCAATGATCGCAAAGACATCGTCCGCCAGCAACGGCGCATTTTTACCAGTATGTGAATCCACATATTCGTACAAATCCTTCATCGTCTGACTGAAGGATTTCTTGGTGTTTTTATGCAGATTACTGATCGCGATCCGCGACGCCAGCAGTGCATAATCCGGATGACGCGTGGTCATGGACGCCGACATTTCCGCCGCCAGGTTATCGAGTTCGGAAGACGTTACCCCGTCGTATATTCCTTCGATCACTTTTTGAGCGACGAGGAACGTATCGACGTGTTCCGAAAGGCCATAGGCCAGTTTCTGGATACGTGAGGTGACCTTGTCGAATTTGACGGCTTCTTTACGGCCGTCGCGCTTGATAACGTACATACGCGGGGGAGGTTTGCTTTATGCTAAAGATAAATTTCAAAAAGGGGGAAGAGAAGGGTGAACAGTCAACAGATGGGGTTACTTGTGAACCACTACCTGTTAACTGCCCACAACAATGGATTTCTCCTCCGATTAAAAGTCTTCGTCCAGCTTGAAGACGTTTTCTTCTTTCTGCTGGCCAACACCGGCTTTCTTGTATTCGCTGACGCGTTTTTCGAAGAAATTGGTCTTGCCCTGCAGGGAGATCATCTCCATGAAGTCAAACGGATTCGTACTGTTGTAGACTTTGTCATAACCAAGTGCAACTAAAAGTCGGTCGGCGACAAACTCAATGTATTGACACATCAGTTTGGCGTTCATACCGATAAGAGATACCGGAAGGGCGCTGGTCACGAACTCGTGTTCGTAGCGGACCGCTTCGGTGATGATATCGTATACCTGCTCGCGGGACAGTTTTTCTTCCAGCATACTGTACAACAGGCAAGCGAAATCGCAATGCATGCCCTCATCGCGGGAAATGAATTCGTTAGAGGTGCTCAAGCCCGGCATCAGACCGCGCTTTTTGAGCCAGAAAATAGAACAGAAGGAACCGGAGAAGAAAATGCCTTCAACGGCCGCAAAAGCCACCAGACGTTCAGCGAAAGAACCGTTTTGGATAAATCGCATGGCCCAATCTGCTTTTTTACCGACAGCAGGAACGGTGTCGATGGCACTCAGGAGGTAGTTTTTCTCCTGCGGATCCTTAATATACGTATCAATCAGGAGGGAGTACATTTCCGAGTGGATATTCTCCATCATAATCTGAAATCCGTAGAAACAACGGGCTTCCGGCAATTGCACCTCACGCATGAAGTTAACAGCCAGGTTTTCGTTGACGATACCGTCGCTGGCGGCAAAAAACGCCAGGATGTGCTTTATGAAATACCGTTCGTCCTCGGTCAGGCGCTCCCAATCTTTCAAGTCAGCGTGCAAGTCAACCTCTTCGGCCGTCCAAAACGACTGCTCGGACTTTTTATACATCTCCCAAAGCTGCGGGTACTTAATTGGAAAAAGGACAAAGCGGTCTTTGTTTTCTTCGAGGAGGATTTCTGCCATTTTAATACGGTATAAACGAGTTATGTTTTGTTTAGAGGCGACGATTTCAAGGCCCGATTGCTTTTTGTTTAAAAAAGCGACCGGGAAAAATTGCATTCCCTTAAGATTTGAACTTAAATCACGGTTTTATAAATCACCGATGACCTCAACAAAAATTCAATTTCCATTTCGATGATGCAAGAGTTACTTCCCTTTTTTATTGACAAAATACATTCTTTCCTGTTTACAATTTTCTCTTGCACGTCGAACCTCGCGACAGTCAAGGGTTTGCGAAGGTTTGAACAGGTTGTGTTAACAAGTCGTGCTTGATTTTTCCGAATGCGGAAAGATGATTGAATTTTAAGAAGTTGAAGATCGAAGCGAAAAAAATGTTCAAATTTTAAGCGAAAATAGTCCAACGACATATCGCCGAAAAGTGACCGCTGCAAGCGTTTCCCGGCACCGCCAAATCGCTATATTTGAAGCATGATTGCTATCGGAGAAACCCTCATTTCAGAAGATGTTATACAGAAGAAATTCGTCTGCGACTTAACCGCCTGTAAAGGAGCTTGTTGTGTAAAAGGGGATTACGGCGCTCCCTTGGAAGAAGCCGAACTACCCGTTTTTGACAAAATCTACACCAAGGTCAAAAAGTATATGACTCCGGAAGGCATCAAAGCGGTAGAGAAGCAAGGGAAATACCTTAAGTACGAAACGGGCGAATGGGTTACGCCACTGATCAACGGGAAGGAATGTGCGTACACCTATTTTGATGGGGACGGAACCGCTAAGTGCGCCGTCGAAAAGGCCTACCTGGAAGGTAAAATCGATTACAAGAAACCCATCAGCTGTCACCTCTACCCTATTCGCATCAACATTCAACGCAATAAGCTGGAGGCGGTGAATTACGACCGCTGGTCGATCTGTAAACCTGCATGTAAACTCGGGGAATCATTAAAAGTGCCGGTGTACAAATTCCTGAAAGAACCGCTGGTGCGCAAGTACGGCGAAGATTGGTACAATGCCCTGGAAATCGCTGCCGGACTTTTAGAGGAGAAAACGGTCGGTAAAAAGAAAGCCGGTAAATAATTTCTTACCCCTTCCCTATTTTGTTTCAATGACTGACAGACAGATTATTTTTTGATTGGCGTCGTGAGCGTAAAATTCAACCTGTCAACTTTATTCCTTAATCACCAAAAAGGATTTATGGGAGGTACGACCAATCCTCGCCGAATAAATTCCTTGGGGTAATGGCGCTACCAGTATTCTAGTTGAGGTAGATTCTATAACTCCATCGCCCACCATTTTACCAACGGCATCATATAAGTAATAAGGCTGACCTATTTCGGCTGTGGAAACCTCTAAGGTGAAATAAACGGATGCCGGGTTGGGATAAACGGAAAACCTTTTTTCCGTTACCGAAGGAGCGATAACATCGGTGGTACCGAAAGTCAGCAAACAGGTATCAATTAATCCGGGATCTATTCCATATACAAATACAAAGGTCAATGGCTGGCAGGACAATGATCCGCTAATGGTGACGGGATAATCCAGCGTTGTTTGTCCGGCCTGTCCGAAGTAGATAAGACCTCCCGTCGCAACAGTATCAGCATTACAATCGAGAACAGCAGCTACGTATGGGTAATTGACCAGGAAACTCGGTGCAGTTACCGATTCAATACTGATGTAATACGTTGTCGGATCCACCGAATCAGGCGTTACGGCGGTAACAGAAAACGCTCCGCAAACAATGGATTGTGCGTGAGATGTATTGTTGAATACCAACAACACCATGGTCAGAAGGGCAACTAGTTTAAGTTTCATGTGGTGATTATTACTATTGAAGAAACGTAGTGATAAGACTAATATTTACTTGTTAATACACCTCGTAAATAATCCAACGTGCATCCTTGCGTGTCACTAATTTCCGCCTTTCTCGTATGAATTTTGGAAAGACGTCTATGGACAAGTTGACTGGTTTACTTTTTGATAAATAAATTTAAGAATTAGAATCATTGCTTTAAAAACACACCCCGGAAGCTCTTGCCATTTTTAGCAACTCCATTGATCACATAATAACCAGGTTCAAGACTTGAAATGTCAGCTATGAATGTTGATCGACCTGTTGTCGGAATTGTTATTTCGTAGTGCTTGCCAATGATATCCATTATCGTTATTCGTTCAATCTCTCCGGAATTACCACACGGCTTAATGGTTATTCGATCATGAGCAGGATTAGGATAAATCAAAAGCGTTGAAGGCGTTTGTTCTACAACACCTGTGGCTATTGTATAGTGCGCTGTAAAATCAACAACACTTAACGATAATGTGTCAAGGAAAACCGGATTCAGTGAATCCGTTATCAGTCCATTCGACTCCCAATGAGAAAACTGATAACCCGGTAATGCTATGGCTTCGATTTTTATTGGCACACCATCAAAATAAATTCCGTTCCAAGGATAAGAATCCGGAGTGATGGTACTAATATTTATTTTACCGGTATTAAATGGATAAACATCTAGTTTGACTTCTACTTGCTGCGGTAAATTGAAATTACTTTGGATATAATTTCTTGCATTCTCGGGGCGACATAATAGTTCATTTTGAAATAGTATATGATTTTGAAAAAAACTGTTCAGCTGTCCCGGCACATTGTTGGGATCGCCCCAGCGTTCATATTCATTTGCCATCTCAGCAATTGTTTGGTTGTACATCGAGTTTTCAATGGCCACTAATCGTGAAGGCAAA
>CAINVI010000206.1 GCA_903854075.1 Candidatus Pollutiaquabacter sp.
CGACCGCCTTTGCCATCCTGAAGTTTATTGAGAAGTTCCCGCTTGAACTCCTCTTCGGCGCGGTATAAACGACCGACTTTTCGGATGGGCAGCACTTTTTTAAACTGCGGATGATATTTTTTGATGATGTCGAGTTCTGCCTGCCGGAAGACTATTTCACCGTCGACAGCTTTCTCAATCTCCGCGTCACTCATTTCCTCGAGTCGTTCGTGTGCGTTCATCATATTTTTACGTCGCTCTTTTCGCAGCTTTTCCAGCTCTCCCTGGTACTGATCATAAACTGGCCAGAACACCTTTGCCTCGTCTGGGGTAAGATTCAATTGCTCCGTCAGGAAGCCTATTTTCATCGCTTCGATTCGTTCTTTCTTTTCTTCGGAAGGAGGCGGTCCACCTGGACCACGCTGTGCCATTGAAGAAATAGAAAGCAGGAGGGAGCTCCAGATGATCAGGTATAAAACCTTGTTTTTCATAGTTCTATGTTGATTTGTGAAAAATCTGATTCGTTGTCGATTAAGTAATCTTCCAGTTCCTCATTATCGTCTGCAGCAGCCGCGATTTGAGCGGAATAGGCTGCTGATAATACGTCTTCATCCAAGTCAAAGAGCAGGTAAGAATCTTCCAGCTCCGCCACTGTCAAGGGCTCCATGGCAAACGGAACGGGATGTGCACTGTCACCTGCGCGGAATAGGAAAAAGACACCGGTAATAACCGCTGCCAAGGATAAGGCTAACACCGGCTTGAAAAGTCGGCGTACAGGGCCTTCGGGTGAAATGCGCCGCTGCACTGACAATGATAACTGCTCAAAATAACCATCCGGTGCCCGGAACGGTAAGGGCCGCGAAATTGACTCTGCAAGGGGTGAAACAGCTATTTTATCTGAAATGGCCGATGGAAGCGCTTCAAAATATCCCTTGGGCACCTCAAAGGAGGTGGAGCCCAATTTAGGATCATTTAGAGAGGATTCGTTATTTATGTTCTTTTCCACGGTTATGCTATAGACGATATTTGGGAGGAATAGTTTAAGCCTCCAGGAGGATTTTTTCAATTTTTTTAGCGGCGATGTGATATGTCGCTTTCAGTCCGCCGACTGACATGTCCAGGATTTCAGCCATTTCCTCGTACTTTTTTCCGTCGAAATATTTCAAATTGAAAACTATCCGTTGTCGCGGCGGAAGTGTAAGGATGGCTTGTTGCAACTTCAATTGCAATTGATCACCGGTAAACAACGGATCATTCGTCAACCGTTGCGAAAGTTCTCGCTCCGCGTCCTGAAACGGCAAAAAAAAGCGACGGTTTTTTTTTCGAAGAAAACTAAGGCATTCATTGGTGGCAATGCGGTACATCCAGGTGTACAACTGCGCATCTTGTCGGAACCCCGGAAGGGCCTTCCAAACTTTTACAAAAATATCCTGCAACAAGTCGTTGGCATCGTCGTGATCAACCACCAGCTTACGAACGTGCCAATATAATCGTTCCTGATATTTACGGATGATCAGATTAAACGCATAGTGCCGGGTCGCTTCCTGAGCGAATTTTTCTAATAGTTCAGCGTCCTCGAATTCCTGCATTGGCGTTGTGATCCTGAGGGAATGGCAGCAGAACGTGTCAGGCCATCACCGTGGTCTTACGGTGAATTGCTTTTTCAGCGGCAGCAACAATGTTGTCGGCTTCCAGTCCGTATTTTTTCATCAATTGATCCGGAGTACCGCTTTCACCGAAAGTATCCATCACGGCGACGAATTCCTGGGGTGCGGGGAAATGGGTGACCAACACGTGAGCTACTGCTTCTCCCAATCCTCCCCACAACTGATGCTCTTCGGCGGTCACTACACAACCGGTCTTTTTGACTGAACGTAAGACGGCTTCCTGGTCCAATGGTTTAATGGTGTGGATATTTATTACCTCCGCTGAAATTCCTTTGGCTTCCAGCATTTCACACGCTTCGAGAGCTTTCCAGACCAAGTGACCGGTAGCGATGATGGTCACGTCGTTTCCTTCGTGAAGATGAACAGCTTTTCCGATTTCAAATTTTTGGTCAGCCGGGGTGAAATTAGGTACGACCGGACGACCGAAACGAAGGTAAACAGGTCCGTCGTATTCGGCAATTGCGAGTGTAGCGGCTTTGGTCTGGTTGTAGTCGCAAGGGTTGATGACGACCATGTTGGGTAACATGCGCATCATTCCGATATCCTCAAGGATTTGGTGTGTAGCACCGTCTTCACCTAAGGTGATGCCGGCATGCGAAGCACAAATTTTCACGTTTTTTCCGGAGTAGGCGACCGACTGCCGGATCTGGTCATACACTCTTCCGGTGGAAAAGTTTGCAAATGTTCCGGTGAACGGAATCTTTCCACCAATGGTGAGACCTGCTGCAATACCAATCATATTCGCCTCGGCAATACCAATCTGGAAAAAACGATTCGGGAATTCTTTTTCGAACGCATCCATTTTCAGCGATCCGGTCAGGTCTGCACACAGCGCGACAACCGCCGGATTTTTTTTGCCTAGTTCTGACAATCCGGCACCAAAACCGGAGCGGGTATCTTTCTTGTCGGTGAACGTGAATTTTTTCATAGTGGTGAGGATGGTAGGTTTTTCAATTGATGATGAGAATATCAGATTCTCCGGAAATCACGCGAAACTCTTTCTCAATAGTGTAAATTGATTCTCTGGAATTTTTTGGACGATAGACTACTTTGTATTTTCCGGGCTGTAGGATGATAGTTTCTCTGGTCTGGTTTTCGTC
>CAINVI010000207.1 GCA_903854075.1 Candidatus Pollutiaquabacter sp.
CCGCTGAAACTGAAATCCAGCCCGGGTATTTGGGGTTTTGAAAACCGGAAAGCCAATGGATTTCCCTGTTGAGCGTATTTATCAATAAGCGGACCGCCGGGGTAGGGCAATCCTAAGATTTTTGCTGCTTTATCAAAAGCCTCTCCGGCGGCATCGTCCATAGTTTGACCGATGATTTTCATAGAAAGCGGACCGTCAATTTTGACCAGCTGCGTATGTCCTCCGGAAACGGTCAGGCACAGAAACGGGAAGCCCGGAACGGATTTTTCCGGTGTTTCGGGTTCACGAATGAAGTGTGCCAAAACATGCCCCTGCATGTGGTTAACCTCGACCAGTGGGATGCCAAGGGAAAGCGCAGTTGCCTTGGCGAAAGAAACGCCTACCAAAAGGGATCCCATAAGCCCCGGCCCACGTGTAAAAGCAATTCCGGAAAGGTCCTTTTTGGTTATATTTGCCTGTCGAAGCGCCTCTTCGACCACCGGTACGATTTTTTGCTGGTGTGCACGGGATGCCAGCTCGGGAACAACGCCACCATACATGCGGTGGATCAGGTTCTGGTTGGCGATAATGTTGGATAGGATGGTATCGTTGCGAAGTACGGCCGCAGAAGTTTCATCACAAGATGATTCTATGCCTAAAATGAAGATGTCGTTGTTCGCCACAGTGCAGGTACGGTTGTTGTAGTACGATTACAGAATAAAAATCAAAATTATCAAAAAAGCGCTTCGCATACTCCTTTGGTTTTTCGGGATTCTCATTTTCCTGATCGGTATGCTTTTTCTGGCAGTTCAGACCGACGGCTTTCAGACGTGGCTGGCCAATCGGTTGACGGCATACCTAAGTGCCGAAACCAACAGTAAAATTACAGTTGGTCGTGTTTCCATCCGTTTTTTTACGAGTGCTTCCTTACGAGAAGTATATGTTGAATCGCCAGCCAAAGACACCCTCTTTTATTTTGATGAGATTGGTGTGCGAATAGACGATATTTCTACAAAGGACAAACGACTGGCAATAGGTAAGTTGACATTGACCAATGGCTTCTTTAACCTTATCAATCAGAAAGGGCAGGAGCACGATAATCTCTATTTTTTAACCTCGTATTTCTCCTCCGGAGACACTACAGATACCACAGCCTCTCCTTGGAAAATCAAGCTGAAGGAGCTCGAATTGGACAACTTCAGATTCGTTTATCACGATTATAACGAAGCACCGATACCTTTTGGTGTGGATTTCTCTCATATTGATGTTCAGAATGTTTACGGGGATCTGCACGATATCCATTTTGTCAATGACTCCATCTTTGCTGCCATTGACCAGCTCAAGTTTAAGGAGAAAAGTGGATTTGAAATGCAAGAGCTCTCCGCCATTGCCAAAGTATCGGGAACGGAAATCCGCGTCCTATCATTGGAAGCAACAACACCGTATTCTCATGTAGATGGTGATGTGGAGTTGGATTATAACGACTGGCTGGATTTCGATGATTTCATCACGCGAGTAAAGTGGAAAGGAAACTTACATCCTTCCAAGGTTTCTTTCCGTGATATTTCTTATTTCGCTACGGACTTGGAAGGACTCCATCGAACCCTAGAAATCGAAGGCGATTTCAAAGGGACCGTTGATAAATTCAAAGGTCGAAACGCAGTATTGAGTTGGGGAAATAACTCTGTTTTCCGAGGCAATTTTCAGATTACCGGTCTCCCGGAATTGGATGATACCTACCTGGATGTTATGGCAGAGGAAGTTCGCACCAGTACGCGTGATGTGGAGTGGATTCCTTCGTATCCGTTTACGGAAGGTAAGACACTACAACTTCCTGACAACCTTGATTGCCTGGGTGAAGTGAATTTCAAAGGAAAATTCACCGGGTTTTTCTCGGACTTTGTAGCCTACGGAAACATCAACACCGCAATTGGTTACATTTCGTCGGACATCAATCTGAAGTTGGATAATAAGTCCGGCAAATACAGCTATAAAGGGACGCTCAATACCAGTCAGTTTGATGTCGGTTTGCTGACTCAGACGCCTGGACTGGGTGTCATTAGTATGGATGCCAACGTGGAAGGTTCCGGATTTAAGATCGCAGATGTCAATGCTTCACTTTCCGGTAAAGTCGGATTGGTAGTCTACCGCGGCTATCCTTACCGAAATGTGAATGTTAAAGGCAAGATCGCCAAGAAACTGTTCAATGGTACCGTCGATATTCACGAAGAAGATGTTGACTTTACTTTTGACGGCGGCGTCGATTTTCGTGGAAAGTTGCCGGTGTTTGATTTTACCGCTACGATCAATAAGCTACAATTGGAAAAACTCAACGTTATTCAATTGGAGGAGCCCTACAGTTTGAAAACTTCGGTAAACAGCAGACTCGTCGGCAATAAACTGGATGATCTTTCCGGTACGGTGGATATACTGAATACCTTTCTTCAGGTCGATAAAAAGATGTATTACCTGAAGGAAGTAAGGCTCGATGCTGATCGGTTGGATAATGGCCAGCGTTCACTGTTGTTATCGTCGGATATTCTGGATGCAAGCTTTAACGGCTATTTTGAATTTGCCAAATTACCGGCAGCATTTCGTGAGATCATTCCGCGTTATCTTCCGAATGTATTATTGCCGATCAAAGGAGCGTCCACAACCGAAGAGTTTACCTTTAGTGTAGAACTCAAAAACACCGCTGTGGTGACGGAGAATTTCTTTCCTCAGTTTTATTTCGATCCGGCCACGCGTCTGTACGGTGCCGTACATGCTGCACAAAAATCGTTTGATATTCATTTAGATGCTCCGGAGCTGCGTTACAAGACGGCACGATGGTTGGATCTGACAACGGAGTTTTCAGCGCAGGGAAGCTCCATGAATATTAACGTATACGCCGATACATTGTATTATTCCAAAAACGGATATATCCCGGAGCTCGATTTGAAGGCGGAAGTGGATAATAACCGAATTGATTATCGCCTGCGACTTTCGGATTTGGATTCGATGGATAACCGTCTTCGCTGGATTGGTCATTTTGATTTCATGGCAGTTGACAGCTTTACTTTTGTTGTTGATTCGTCGTTTTTAACCATCGATGGTATGGTTTGGTCGATGCCGGCCCGTAATCTGATCAGCTACCTGCCACACGGAATTCATTTTAGCGACTTTGGTATTGCACGTAGCGATGAATCGCTGATGTTGAACGGCTGGATTTCCAACGACAGTCTCAAGATGATCGATCTTGAGTTGCAGAATTTTCAATTGTCGCACCTGAATGATGCCCTTCGTGCTAATGCGATAGAATTGTCCGGACAAGCCAGTGGATTGGCACAATTCAAAGACGTGTTTGATGATATTCGACTGGAAACCGATTTACAGGTGGCTCAGTTGTGTGTAAATGGCGATACGCTGGGACTGGCTAAAGTCAAAACGGATTATGAGGATCAGTCCGATGAATTATGGCTGGATGTAGCTATAGATCGCGGAACCGCTCGTGTATTTGACATTGAGGGTCGCTATTTCCTTAAGAAGAAGGAAAACAATATCGACTTTCACGTGACTGCCGATAACTTCTATTTGCATACGTTGGAGCAATGGATGGAAGGCGTTGTACGTAACGTAAGGGGAAAAGTCTCTGCTGACTTGCGGATTACCGGAACGCTGGAAGAACCGGAGGTGGAAGGTTATGCTGATTTTCGTAAAGCTGCCGCCACCATTGATTACCTTAATACGCGTTACAATTTCTCTTCCAAGGTCAATATCCGTAAAAACGAATTCGATCTTAATGGAATTACGCTGGTCGATGAAAACAGCCACGAAGCAATCGTCAAAGGAAAAATAACGCATACATTTTTTACCGAC
>CAINVI010000208.1 GCA_903854075.1 Candidatus Pollutiaquabacter sp.
CATTTTTACCGTCGACATTAATGATACGATCGCCGGCACGAATGCCTAATTGTTCGGAAGGTCCGCCGGCAATCGCCGATACCACCATGATCGTATCATCCTGAATGTGGAACTCAACACCAATACCTTCGAAGTTACCTTCCAAGGGTTCATTGGTAGCCTGGAGGTCAGCTGCTGGAATATAGTTGGAATGCGGATCCAGTCCGCTGAGCATTTCTGCAATTGTAGTTTCTACAAGATCCTGCGCATCAACCGTATCTACATATTCCTGGGAAACGTAATTAATGACATCATTCAGTTTGTTAAACTGCGCCGTGCGGAATGTAAAAAAGGAAGCAACATCATTGTAAGGTGCACTGAGTCGGATGCCGATATAAATTCCCAGTGCAATGGCACAGGCGATAATAAATGGTTGCCAGATCTTGTAGTTTTTCACAAAGCAGCAGCGCTATGCATTATAAAACACCGGACGGTGTGTATTGTTCTACCGCAACTCCGAACCGGCGGAGGAAATCCACTCCTTCGTCAGACGGAAGGCCTTTGAAATCGGCATACGAGGCGAGATAATAGACTTTTTTAATACCCATCGTATAAATGATGCGTGCGCACGCCAAACACGGCGAAAGTGTTACATACAAGGTACAGCCTTCGATGGCTACATTGTTTTTAGACGCGTAAAGAATGGCATTTTGTTCTGCATGCAGGGCAAGCGAACAACTACCCTTACTGTCACGCGGACAACCGGTTTCCGGCCATTCCTTGTCACAATTATGGGTACCTGCCGGAGGACCATTGTACCCGAGAGAAACTATTCGTGTGTCTTTGGTCAACACAGCTCCAACCTGTGCTTTCACGCAATGGGATTTTCTGGAAAGATTTCTTGCCAGGTCCATGTATATTTCGTCGAAGCTTGGGCTGTTCATACTACAAAGATAGCGCTTATTCGTAAAGATTGCTTAAGTGCTAATCCGGTATTTGTCGAAGGAATGCTAAAGCTTGTTGGTTATTCGGGTCTATCGACAATGCTTTTCTACAATACTCCCGCGCCTTTTCAAATTGGCGTTGTTGGCGGTAAATGCCGGCCAGATTTAACCAGATATCCGGGTTCCCGGGATTGAACAGTGCGGATCTTTCCAGATAGAATACGGCGGTATCCAGCGGCAACTTCTTTTCAAAAGCCTGAAACGCCATGTTGTAGTACTCTCCGCTAAGCTGGGGAAGTGGTTGTGCACGTGGATTAAGTGCATTAGCGCGTTCCGCAGCTACTCGCGCTTTGTCGTGAAGTCCCCGACGTGCGTACGCCAAAGCTCCCAGCCGCCAAGCATCTGCATAATCCGGTTGTTGTTCTGTGGCTTTTTCGTAGTCAGCATTGGCGTTTTCATAATCGCCCAATTTCAGATATGCTGACCCGCGATTGGTCAGGTTGGATGGGAAATTCGGCATCAACTCCTGTGCCTTTGAATAGTAAACAACCGCAGTGTCATACTGCTGTAAATCGAAATAAACATTCCCCCGATTACACCAGGCCTCCGCCAATTTCGGTTCCAGCGCAAGTGCAGTTTCGATGTCCTGCAGCGAACGCGCATAGTCTTTTTTGCGAAACCAGATCATCGAACGATTATTGTACGTGCGGGGTTGTCGGCTGTTTAACGCGAGCGACGCATCGAAATCAGCGCGCGCTTTTTCTATTTCGCCGTGCTCATTGAACCATGCACCTCGGTTGTTGTAGGCTTCGTGCGAACGTGGATTTTTTTCGATGACATCACTCCACAGCGTGAGTGAATTCTTCCAAACGGACGTTCGTTGATACGAAAGTACCGCGAACGGAATAAGCAACAGCCACAATAAAACAGGCAACGATTTACGTGCAGCCGGGAGGATGGCCGGTAATTCTATCAGGAAAATAAATATTCCCAGATAACTCACGTAGGAGAATCGTTCATAGATCAGCGAGGAGTTTAATCCAACGATATGAAGTGTGGGAAATATATTTACCAGAAAAAATAACACTCCGAAAACCAACCAGGGATAACGTAGTGCATAACGGAAGACAAAAAACAAAGCGACGGCGGTGAGTATTATACCTCCGATTAGCGCAATGAAATAATCCGTAGTCCCGGGCAGCGGGAATGCATAAACAGCCGACTGATAAAACGGAAGCACTGCTTTTACCACGTAAAGCCAGAAGGCCTGAAAAGAGTAGACCACTTTTTCTCCAAAAGATACCGGAGCAGCGTATTTGTCGGCAGCAAGCGTAGAACTGGAAACTGCATACATACCGAAGGCCAACGCGCCAAGGAGAAACGGTACCTTGTCCACTGCTTTACGAACTACAAAACGTCTATCTCGCAAATAGTCCGATAAGATAAGCACCAACGGTAAGGTGATCGCCTGAATTTTTGAGAAGCCGGAGCAGAGGAATAGTAACAGACTTAAACCGTAGTACAGCCAACGTTTTGTTTTTACGGCCTCCGCCTGCACATACAGCAGATACAACCACCACGACAACAGAAAGAAAAAAGTATACAACACGTCCTTTCGACTGGCAATCCAGGCTACCGACTCCACGTGCATTGGATGCAACGCAAAGAGCGCAGCCAACAAGGCAGCAACGCCGTCTTTCTGTAACAGTTTTCGAAATACTACAAAAACCAATACTGCATTGATCACATGAAACAACACATTCGTGCCGTGATACCAGCCCGCACTGTTATCGCCAAGTGCGTAATCGATGGCCAGTGAAAGTATCACCAAGGGATTGTAGCTCAGCAACACTTTGGTTTTAAACATCAGCACGATATTGCTCCAGGCCAGTGAACGGATCAGCAACACCTCGCGGATGTAATGATTGTCATCCCAATTGGTAACCTCAAAGTCAGCACACTGAGAATAAACCATCCAGGTAACCAATGCCAATAGCGGTAAGAAAATGATTGGGGAAAAGAAGTTGGTTCCTCGTTGGGCAGCAGCTTCCCGCCCTTTTTTGTTGGATTTAGTAGGTTTTGCCATGCTGTACCAAAATACATCTTTTTACACCAACCTTCAACACGGCATCGATTTCCTTTTATACATCAAATGCCACCACTTTTCCCTCCAAAGTATCCGATGCTACAATCCTACTGGTCCTCCGCGTGCTCTTAACGTATCCTTGTATCAGCATATCCGAAACAATAACCCCATTTTTAAAAAATCAATCGCCATGAAAAAGGACCTAATCAATGCATTTTTAAGTCTGATGCTCACCGCTACCATGCTGGGACTTGTAGTAGGTGATGAGCAGCGCCGGATGGAAGCTTCCCTTACGGACGGAACAGAAACCAATAACGCTGATGCCGGACAAGTGGACTATGACCAAGCATTATCCGAGGAGTCTGATGGTTACACTTCGATGGGCGAGCGGTGCTACCTTGATCACGACGCGCGGCCATGGGCTCTTGAGGGCGGACTTCCGGGTTTCAAGAAACGATAAACGATCGTCATGCTGAATCTCTCGAAATGAAAAACGAACATGCAACGGATATGCGTGATCTACAATAGCTACTTTTCCGATTACAATCAGACGTCCGGTGAATTCACCGGGCGTTTTTAATTTTATGATGAAACTAACGCTTAAAGAGGAGAAAAAAGACCAGAAAAGGCCTTTTTAACGCAAAAAGCAGGTGTCGCAACTCCATACTAATCCTTAAATTAGAAGCCTTAAACTAACCCAACCCATCATGAGGAATATCTTTACTTTACTGCTTATTGGTTCGTTGTTTGCCGTTAACACCGTACAAGCCGCCTTGAGCGGTACCTATACTGTCGGCGGAACCACCCCGGACTTTGCTGACCCTGCTACCGCTGCCAGTGCTGTTGTAGCCCAGGGAGTATCAGGTCCTGTCATTTTCAATATCCGTCCGGGCACATACACCGGAAAAGTGAGCCTCACCTCTATTGCAGGCGCATCGTCTACCAACACGATCACCTTTCAAGCGGAGAACGGTGACAGTACTTCTGTGCTTCTCACGGATTTTTCGGGATCCGCTACCACCGACAACTATTTGATCAACATTTATGGTGCGGACTGGGTGACGTTGCGTCAACTCACACTCGAGCGAACACCAGGTGGCGGTATCTATGGAACAGTTGTTCGGATCGATAATATTTCCATCGGTACTACCGTAGAAAACTGCCGTATTTTCAGCATTCCAACCACGGATGCTACTACGTATGCTGTCGGCATTTTCTCTCCTACAGGCGGATCCAGTGTCGACTCCATCACCACGATCCGTAACAATGAAATCGTAAACGGCTCCTACGGCGTACATCTTGCAGGCCCAAATTCTACCTTCCGTGAAGCACGAAATGTAGTAGACAATAACCGCATTCTTAATTGCGGCAACCGCGGTATTCAGCTGCAGGATCAGCGAAATCCAATTGTCCGCAATAACGTCATTCAATCCGTCGGCACTTCGGCTGTTCAGTTTTTTGGCATCTACGCTACCAATATCGACCGCGGTGTTCAGGTAATCGGTAACCGTGTAGAAGCGGCCGCTTCCGGACTTTGCAATGGAATTCAACTCCTGGGTGTTGTGGGAGATCCGGCGAACAACGGACTTATCGCCAATAACTTTTTCTCCGTGACCGGCTCCAACAGTTCTGCAGGTATTTTGATGAATGGAACCTCGTACCATAACTTGATTTACAATTCTATCAATGTGTACGGTAATGCTTCAGGTGCTAGCGGCATTGCCGTCCAAACAGCGGCTGGTAGCAATAACACGTTGTACAATAATAATATCGTTTGTGCCGGACTCGGGATTTCAGTAGGCACGGGACTCTCCGCGGCTATCACTGCCAGCAACTACAATAATATTTATGGCGTAGCAGGCGCTGGCAGCTGGCTCGGTACGACAACAGCTACGTTAGCAGATTGGCAAAGTGCTTCTGCCCTTGATGCCAACTCCGTTTCTGGAGATCCACAGTATGTTTCAAGTACAAATCTTCATGCCACTTCTGCAGTAGTAAATGATTTTGGAACTCCTCAATCTACTATCACCACGGATATCGACGGTGATTTACGTAGTGTAACGACGCCGGATATTGGTGCTGATGAGTTCACGCCGTTGAACGATAACATTGGTCCTGTTACCTTTGTGACACCCTCTCAAACAACCTGTGGAAATTCAGCGGTGCAAGTGATTCTGACTATCCGTAACTACGGCGGCGTTGCTCAAAGCAACATTCCTGTAACCGTTGAAATTACAGGTGCTGTTACCACTACTTTGACTGATACCTATGCAGGCCCTCTGAATCCGGGAACAACCGCCACAATTTCTTTCGCCCAAACATTGAATACTCTGGCCGGCGGTTCCATCAACATGGTTGCTTATACCGCGCAGCCCGGTGATCAGGATATCTCAAACGACACAATAACCGGAAGTGCGAACTTCATTGCGCTGCCGAATGCTCCCACAGTAAACAGTTTCAATTACTGTCCGGGTGGTGTCATTACACAAGCTACCGATTCGGGATTTGCTACTTTCTGGTATGATTCAGACACTGCTAGTACGCCGCTAAGTATTGGCAACACCTATAATCCGAATCTTACTGCGGACGCTACTTTATGGGTAGAGTCGCGTCAGGAAGGCGCCGGTGGCTGCCTGCGTATAACGGAGGTTGCCTTGGATGACCCTATCCTGCCCGGAGGCAGCTCTGGTGACTATATTGAAATCCAAAATCTCTCCTTGCTGCCCTTCGATGCAACCGGCTGGAAAGTGATCTCCGGTGATGGCGCAACAGATATCAATACGGTCAATCCTTCTACCTGGGACTTGGGAGCATTCCAAGACGGAGAAGTTCAATACCGCTCAGACAATGCTTCCGATAATTACTGGGGATCAAACTTGTTATATAATCCAAATGCCGCTTGCTGGGTAATGATCATTGATGAGAATGGTATTGTTCAGGATTTCGTTGCCTTTGGATGGGCCGATTTCGAAATTCAAGCCCTTAACATCAACGTAGCCGGATTTAATATTACCGTCGGCTCCCAATGGATCGGCAACGGCTCAACCGCATGTTCTGCCGGCACTTCCGTATCTCGCATAGGCACTACTGATAATGATGACGCCAACGACTGGTTCTGTTCAGGATACACCTGCGGTCAATTGAACAGTGGCATGTCATCCAACTTCAGCGGATGTGGCTACGGAGCTTGTCCAAGTATTCGCGTACCGGTTCAGGTTACTGTCCTGGCTCCGATCAGTGTTTCTCTTGGCGCCGATACTGCATTTTCAACGCCGTTCACTTACACCCTCGATGCGGGTCCAGGATTCACTTCCTATTTATGGTCAGACGGTTCGACCGGACAAACGTTAACGGTAACTTCTGATGGCCAGTACAGCGTATTGGTAAGTAATGCCAGCGGATGTGCTGCAACAGATACGGTGAATATCACCATCAACACCGGCATTACTGCCATCAATACGGATGATGTGACACTTTATCCTAACCCGGCTGCTTCGGCGGTTACATTGACCGGTATCCTTCCAAAGATGGGCGAGTTCAATGTTCGCGTTACCGATCTTCAGGGACGAGAGGTGTATACCAATAAAGTCAATGCAACAGCGACCGAACAACTCGACATTGAAACGGCAAACTGGGCAGAAGGAACTTACATGCTCCAGTTATCCGGCGACAATTTTACGTGTCATCGTACTCTGGTGATTGCTCGCCGCTAAACTTCCTACTTCTTAACTTACAGCGCCCGTCAGAAATGACGGGCGTTTTTTTTAATGGCCTGTATTGGCCCATTAAACCTTTGAACTATTTAATAGTCTATATTTTCTTAGCTTAGCATTCAATCTTCTGCCCGAAATGATTCACTCACTACGTTTTGCACTTCGACTATCGTTGATTTTTTTCTTGCAGTTTTCAATGGAGGCCTTTGGTCAGAACACCATTGGATTGATTTCATACGTACCGGAAAATGAAGATGGATACATTCTCTTCACCCCTAATTCCAGCGATACCACCTATTTGATTGATAAGTGCGGGAACAAAGTGCATCAATGGTCATGCGGCCGCCAGCCGGGTCAATCCGTGTATTTACTCGACGACGGAACATTACTACGCACCGGACGATCTAATAGCTCTACTTTCACTGCTGGAGGACAAGGCGGCTTTATTGATCGTTTCGACTGGAACAGTCAGCTGATTTGGTCGTATCAGATTTCAAATAATACAGAATGTCAACATCACGATATACGCATATTGCCCAATGGAAATATTCTAGCACTAGTCTGGGAATTGAAAACGCCTTCTGAAGCACTGGCTGCCGGTCGTGATACCGCTAAGATTGGATCGGCATTGTGGAGCGAAAAGATCGTAGAACTACAACCTTCGGGGACTTCTTCGGCAACAATCGTGTGGGAATGGCATGTGTGGGATCATCTCGTGCAGGATTTCGATGTGAACAAACCCAACTTCGGAATAGTGGCCCAACATCCGGAGTTGATCCATTTAAATTTCACTTCCGGTGCTCCTACCAATGCAGATTGGTTGCATTGCAACGCGCTCGACTATAACGAAGCACTGGATCAAATCATTATTAGCAATCACAACTTCAGTGAGCTGTGGATTATTGATCACAGCACCACAACCGCTGAAGCGGCAACGCATAATGGCGGCAACTACGGCAAAGGCGGCGACTTATTATACCGCTGGGGAAACCCTCAAACATATCGTCGCGGAACAACAGCGGATAAAAAATTCTACGGACAACATAATCCTCGTTGGATTACTGACGGTCTTAACGATGCCGGAAACATCCTGGTGTTCAACAATGGACTTGGCCGCCCAGGTAGTTACTCGTCGGTTGAAATTATTCAACCCCCAATCGACAGTGCCGGTAATTACCTGTTAAATGGATCACTTCCTTTTGGTCCCGATAGTGCGTACTGGGTTTACACTGATCCCGTGCCATCTAATTTTTATTCGTTGAACATTTCCGGAGCACAACGATTGCCGTCTGGCAATACCATGATTTGTAGCGGAAACCGTGGCGTGTTTTTCGAAATTGATTCCCTGAAAAATATCGTCTGGAAATATGTAAATCCGACTACTCAAGGAGGAGCGCTACTGTCGCAAGGAACAGCCGCTGCACAAAACAGTGTATTTCGGGCAGAGTTATATCCACTGAATCATCCAGGACTTTCAGGTCAAGCGTTACTACCGGGTGATCCCGTTGAATTGAATCCCACACCTTCAGGATGCACCATGCTAACAGGCCTGAACAGGCCTGAAGCAAATTACGATGAACGCGTGCGACCTGTCAACCCGGTGCGTCACGATCTAATTCTTCAATGTGATATCGCACTTCCATTTGCAACAGTACAGCTTTACGATCTGGGAGGTCGGTGTGTACTGCAGCAAGAAACCACACAGTTGCCACAAGGTCGCTCGATGATTGCAATGGATGATACATTGCTTTCGGGACTGTACCTCTTGTGTGTTCGCAGTGGCGATGTACAATGGCGTTATAAAGTGATGATCACCGATTGATGTTCAGCACTACGCGGCGTCCCTTGCCTTCCGTTGTTTTTTTTCGTATCTTTGTAACGATTTGAAAGGAAGTGTTTGTTTCTCCTCTGATTTAAGGGTTTTTCCTCCTTTCTCTCTACCAATTTCGGGTTTACTGTCTACCATGGATCGATCAGTTTCACCTGTTTTCAAACGATCCAGCCCACTAATTATTTATGAAATTTGAAGCTCTACAACTGATTGAACCGTTGATTACGGCGCTACATCAGAAAGGCTATACGGAGCCTACTCCTATTCAGGAGAAATCCATTCCGCACCTGCTGAAACGAAAAGACATGTTCGGTTGTGCACAGACCGGCACCGGAAAGACCGCTGCCTTTGCGTTACCTATTTTACAATTAATGCACGAAGACGGCGATCATGCGAAAGCACCGTACGTGCATGCGCTGATACTGGCTCCTACGCGCGAACTTGCTTTGCAGATCAATGAAAGTTTTGATGCGTACGGTAAAAACCTCGGACTGCGTAATGCGGTTGTGTTTGGCGGTGTTTCCCAGCAACCGCAAGAAGCGGCCATGCGAAAAGGTGTTGATATTCTGGTGGCAACACCCGGACGATTACTCGATCTGATGCAGCAAGGTCATATTCGTTTAGATCGTGTGCGTTACTTCGTGCTGGATGAAGCTGACCGTATGCTGGATATGGGATTCATTCACGACATCAAGAAAATTCTGGCGAAATTGCCGGACCGCAAGCAAACATTTTTCTTTTCCGCGACAGTGCCTGCCGAAATCAAATCGATGTCGGATGCGCTCTTGAAAGATCCTTTCCGGGTGAACGTCACACCGGTTTCAGCACCTGCCGAAACGGTACAACAATTTGTGTACTATGTTCCGAAAGAACAAAAACGATTTCTACTGAAGAAAGTCATCGAAGATCAACAGATCGAACACGTACTGGTATTCACCCGTACCAAGCGAGGCGCTGATCGCGTAGCGCGGGATCTGACCAAGAGCGGGATAAAAGCGGAGGCCATTCACGGTGATAAGTCGCAGACGGCCCGACAGCGTGCGCTGCAAGGATTCAAAGACCGTAAGTTGCGTGTACTGGTAGCGACTGATATCGCTGCTCGCGGAATTGATGTGACTCAATTATCACACGTCATCAACTTTGAAATTCCGGAAGTGGCCGAAACCTACGTTCACCGTATTGGCAGAACAGGAAGAGCCGGAGCTTCCGGCATTGCACTGACATTTTGTTCACCGGACGAAGCCGACTACCTGAAAGATATTCAGAAGTTGATCCGGAAGAATCTTCAGTCGGTTCCGCTGCCTGAATTGCCACCTGCACCACCGCGGGCTGAAGTGCCCGCATCCGGTCAGGGAAGAAATCACGGCGCACCGCGTTCCGGGCCCGGCAAGCCACGTCGCAGTGGGGCACCTTCCTATGCGCGTTCGAGGAAGGCGTAGGGGATTACCAGGTAATGTAAGCCGTTGACCGGCCCCAAAGGCCTGGCTGTTAATAACCCAAGCTCCGGGTTATCTTGTACACATTAAAATCGTGCACCAGATAATCCGGAGCTTTGTTTTTTTTAAAAAAATAAGGTTTGGGCGCGTTAACGCTCGTGTTTTTTCATTTACCAAGAATTTTAATTGATTTACCAAGATTTGATCCCTAGTGGAGATTTTGGGTGTTTCTTATGTATTTTTACAACATAGGGCTAGGTAAGCTACCCTGTACAACGTCAACGCGCTTGAAATTTTGAAAAGAACGACGTGCTGTAAATTGCCTGGTTGATTTTATTCTCTTTTTAAATTTTAACTACTTCATAATAAACACTACTTAACTCCTCTTACATGTTACACTTATTTACTAAACTGACCAGTTATTTATTTTTAGTGGTCGTGCTTACACTCAGCAGTTACAGCACACTGAAGGCGCAAACACTGACTTCGGATTTACCGGATTATCCGCCGGGATCACTGGCGACATTTTTCGGAACAGGTTTTGCACCGAATGAAACCGTTACACTTCATGTGGAACATGTGAATATGATGGCGGACGACAGTGCCAGCTACGACTCCACCGAGTATGTGCCGTGGACCGTTATAGCAGACTCGATGGGAGATTTTACCACGACGTGGATTGTTTGCTCCTGCGATGGTGATACATTAACCGCCATAGCGAACGGTACTTTTGGGTCGTATGCGAATGTGGTATTTACGGATGCTGCGCAATACTTATCATCCATTACCCTTACATCTGATACTTCTTTCAATATCATTCAAGGTGGATCCGCTACATTTTCGTATTCGTTTAGCACTATTGCAACAGCTGTTGCCCAAAATGGCAGTTCAATCCAGTTCAACGTTTCTCCCTCGATTACAAACTGGAACGGCAGCGGTCAAAACGGTATCAATAACGTAGGAAAAACTTTTAACCCCGTGAGTTTTACCGATTGTGTTGCCAGCAGTACATACACAGGCAGCGTCACCTTACAAACCACACAAATTGCTGCCGGAACTTATACGTTCAATATTCGTGTAGAACGAAATGGTTCAGACGGGATAGTAACAATGGCGCTTTGCACGCTTAACATTTGTGCGCCTCCAGTTATTTCCGCACAGCCGGTGAGTGTCACTAATTGTGTAGGCAATGCCTCTCAATTATCAGTTACCGCCACCGGTGCCACCAGTTATCAATGGAGAAAAGGCGGAATCAATGTGCCCGGTGCAACTAGTAACTCCCTTACTATTTCCAGTACGCAAGCGGGTGATGCAGGAAGTTATGATGTGGTGGTCACCAACAGTTGTACCAGTATCACCTCCTCTGCGGCAACGATCACGGTTTCTACCGCTACACGTCCTATTGTCACTCAGCAACCTGTAGACGTTGCAGTATGTAATGGTGCTACCGTCGTGTTTTCTGTTTCTGCAAGTGCAACAGGTTCGGCATTAACCTATCAATGGTATAAGGTAGCGGCAAACGGCTCCGGCAGTTTAATCGGAGGCGCTACTGCTGCAACGCTGACGATCAATAATGCATCCAACGGTGATCAGACGGATTACTACGTGATAATTTCCAATTTGTGCGGAACAGTAAATTCTGATTCAGCAAGTTTATCCATTCTTGGCGGTAATCAAACATACAGCATTACATCGCAACCGGCCAATTCAAGCGCATGCGAAGGCGGCAGTCTTACGTTGAGCGTATCAACGAATCTCGGCGGACTTTCCTACCAGTGGAGAAAAAAACGGGGTCACTATTCCATGCGCCACCGCTACTACCTTTACAATCAATCCCGTTGCCCCTAGTGATGCAGGAATTTATTCCGTCAAAGTTTTCACCAACTGTGACAGTCTTATTTCCAATAACGCAACCGTTACTGTTACGCCGCTGACCCTGATCACGGCTCAGCCAGCTTCCGCTACTTCTTGCGCTGGAAGTTCCGGTTCCTTCACAGTCAGCGCCACCGGCAGCAACCTAAGCTATCAGTGGAATAAAAATGGTGCTGCGATTTCAGGAGCAACTTCCTCCACACTTTCTATCTCAACGGTTACGTCCGCTGACGGTGGTAATTATTCGGTTACAGTTTCCGGCAGCTGCGGCACGATAACCTCATCAACAGCAACGCTCACTGTTATTGAACTACCTGTTATCACCACCTCCCCGGCAGATGTGGCTGTTTGCCCAGGAGCTGTTGCGAATTTCAACGTTACTGCAACCGGATCCAACCTTTCGTACCAATGGCGAAAAGATGGCAACTCCATATTGAATGCCAACGGAAGCTCCTATACCATTGCAAGCTCCTCAGCTTCCGATATCGGGAATTATGATGTTGTCGTCAGCAATACTTGTCGTACAGAAACATCAACTGCCGCAGCATTAACACTGAATTCGATTCCGGTTATTTCATGCCCCTCAAACTTAACGTTTAGTACAGCTCCCGGAACTTGCCTGGCTACGGTGAATTATACAGTAGGATCCACTGCTATACCAGCCCCAATAGTAACATATTCCAGACCTAGCGGATCCGACCTCACTGTAGGAACATATACAGTGACAGCAAGTTCAACGAATGCTTGTGGAACATCTACTTGTTCTTTTACTGTTACGGTAATCGATAATCAAAACCCAACCATCACAGCCCCGGCTAACGTAACAACTGCTGCTGATGCCGGTATTTGTAGCGCGTCCAATGTTAGTCTGGGAACGCCGGTGACTGCTGATAATTGCTCGGTGGCCAATGTCGTCAGCAATGCGCCAGCGATATTCCTACTAGGAACTACTACTGTAACCTGGACCGTGACCGATAGCAGTGGTAATTCTGCTACCGCAACACAGACGGTTACCGTTACTGACGATCAAAACCCAACCATCACAGCTCCCGCTAACGTAACAACTGTTGCTGATAACGGTAGTTGTAGCGCGTCCAATGTTAGTCTGGGAACTCCGGTAACTGCCGACAATTGTTCAGTGGCAAGTGTAGTCAGCAATGCGCCAAGCATCTTTCCTTTGGGAAATACCACCGTAACCTGGACCGTGACCGATGGCAGTGGAAATACTGCTACCGCTACGCAGATAGTTACCGTTACTGACAATCAAAACCCAACCATCACAGCTCCCGCTAACGTATCAACTGCTGCTGATGCCGGTATTTGTAGCGCTTCCAATGTTATTCTGGGAACTCCGGTAACTGCCGATAATTGTACTACAACTACATTTAGCAATAATGCACCAGCATCATTCCCGCTGGGAACTACTACCGTAACCTGGACCGTGACCGATGGCAGTGGCAATATCGCTTCAGCGATGCAGACGGTGACCGTTACCGATAATCAAGCTCCGGTGATCACCTTCTCCTGCAGCGATGCGAACACCCTGACGTATAATCCTGGCGATTGTGGGGCAATATTCAATTATACGGTTTCAACTAGCGACAATTGTTCAGGTACCATTTCATTAACACGTACTCTTGGGCTGGCCAGCGGTAGTTCATTCCCGTTAGGAATCACAACTGTTACTTACACGGCCGTTGATGCCAACGGAAACACCTCCTCCAAGAGCTTTACCGTCACAGTAAATCCGCTAATCATCACACCGGTTATTACCATCAACCCTTCTGCCGTTCAGTTCAGCGACAGTATAACCTTCGCAGCCACGCTTGCGGGCGGGGCTCCGGGTACGTGTAATACTTCGGCGGGTGCTGCGCAAACTGTATCGTTCTATATTGGCGGTTACCTTATGGGTACTGTTCCACTTACTGTTTCGGGATCTGACCTGGTCGGCACATTAACAACGGTATTGTTGGAGAATACGCCGCCTGCAGATTTCACCGGTGGACCATTGTCTCCGGGAGCAAAAAATGTAACGGCTTCCTTCAATAGTTTGAATTCTAATTTCACCGTGCTGGCCGGCAATAGTCCACAACTTTCCATCCAACAGGAAGATGCACGGGTCACTTATATCGGCGTTCTATTCGCTTCCACCGGTAACATCAACAGCTCCACCGCTATCGTAACATTATCGGCAACCATCCAGGATATCTCTGCCATAAGCAATTCCGGTGATGGTGCTCCGGGTGATATCCGTTATGCGAAGGTTCAGTTTGTGAATAAAAACAATAATTCAACTATCGGACCAGTATTGAGTGTCGTACTCGTCAACGTGAATGACAGAAAGACCGGTACTGTAACGTACGACTGGACGACACCAGCTTTTACCGGAGATGGCACTGAATTTCAAATCGGAATACGAGTATTGAATTATTATTCGCGCTACTCCTCCGATGAAGACGTGGTCGTGCAGGTGTCCAAACCGGCCTCCGACTTTGTGAGTGGCGGCGGCTTCCTCCTGCTGTCCAACTCGGCAGGAGAAATGGCTGGAACAAGCGGAACCAAAAACAACTTTGGCTTCAACATCAAATACAACAAGTCAAACCGTAATCTACAGGGCTCGATCAACTGCATCTTTCGCCGAGTAGACGCCGGGGGTGTTGTACGTGTGTATCAGGTGAAAGGAAACCAAATGAGTTCGCTGCGTGTGAATTCTTCTAAGAATAAAACACCCGACGTCATAGAAGAGCTGCGCGAATCGAATCCCTTACTTTAGGGCCTCCAAATGAAATTCAATCACCTGAATAATGTTGCAAAAATATGTTGCCCC
>CAINVI010000209.1 GCA_903854075.1 Candidatus Pollutiaquabacter sp.
CCGTTCTGAGAAGTTCCATAACCAAAACGCGAATTAGCGGAATCCGGTGAAATATAAAATCCATCTCCGCCCACCAATTTCAGCCAGCCGTTGCGGCATTTCCGGTACCAAGTGCAAGGTCTCTTCCACTACATTAGAAAATTTTGAGGGATGTGCAGTCTCCAGAATCACGCCGGCTTCGTCAGGATGTTGATTCATAGTAGCGCGCCAGGCATGGTAGCCTACGGCACCGTGTGGATCAATGACGTACCCGAACCGTTGATGACAATCCAGCATCGCTTTCCGTGTTTCCTCCTCACTGACGCGAACACCTGAAATATCGTTGCGCATAGCTGCTACAGAATCATCATAAAGCGCTGCCATACGCCAGAAGTTACTTGGATTACCAACATCCATGGCGTTGGATATAGTCGACACAGAAGTGCGGGGATGAAAAGCACCGTGAAGCAAATAATCAGGAATGACATCGTTGGCATTGGTCGCTGCGATAAATGACCCAATGGGGAGTCCCATTCGCTTGGCAAAAATACCTGCTGTCAGATTGCCGAAATTTCCGCTTGGCACTACGAAAGAAAGCGGCTTCTCTAACTTTTGCAGTTGTGCCGCAGCACGAAAATAATAGAAGCTCTGTGGCACTAAACGTGCAATATTGATGCTGTTGGCCGAACTCAGGGAAAGCGTTGTACTCAACTGCGGATCCAGAAAGGCTTCTTTTACCATCCGCTGACAATCATCAAAAGTGCCATTCACTTCGAGCGCGGAAATATTATTCCCCCAGGTGGTCAACTGTTTTTCCTGCGACTCGCTGACTTTGCCGGACGGATAAAGAATCACAACATCAATATTTTCCACGTTGAAAAACCCGCTGGCGACTGCACTTCCGGTATCACCGGATGTTGCAACCAGAATAGTAAGTTTTCGATTACTGCCGCGCACGAACCACGACATCAAGCGTGCCATGAACCGGGCACCAACATCTTTAAACGCCAGCGTAGGACCATGAAAAAGTTCCAAGACATGTGTACGATCATCCAGTGAAACAACAGGCGTGTCAAACGGATATGCATCAGCGACCATCGAATGGATAACCGATTCCGGCACATCATCACCAAACCATTTACCGGCTACGTGAGATGCTATTTCAACCAGCGACATATTTTCCAGCGCTGAAAGGAAAGCAGGATCAACGAGCGGAATTCGTTCCGGCATAAACAATCCATTGTCTTTCGGCAATCCGAGAAGTACTGCCTCTTCCAACGAATAGGCACGAGCTGCGTCTTTGGTAGAATAATATTTCATCGTGCTGAAGTATTGGATAAAACACGGGCGCCTCGCCGGTCAATTTTTGTTACATAAGTATCGCAACCCAACTTATGAGTACGGTAAATGGCTTTCATCGCCAACGCGATATTATGGGCTTTTGATGTTGAACCGGCTATTGCCAAAATGGAAGGTCCGGCACCGGAGATACAACAACCAATGGCTCCAGCGGAAATGGCAGCAGATTTCACCTGATCGTAGTAAGGAATTAATGAACGACGCGCCGGTTCTGCCACAAGGTCTTCCATTGCCCGTCCGAATAATGAAAGATCCGACGCAAAGCACGCAGCAGTAAGAGCGGCCGTATTGGACCACTGCGTAATCGCAGTTTTCAGTAGAATACGATTAGGCAGTACTTTTCGCGCATCGATAGTCTTCACTTCCACATGTGGATGTACCACTACCAGTTGCATACCGGAAGGTATCGGTAATGAAATGATATCATCAGC
>CAINVI010000210.1 GCA_903854075.1 Candidatus Pollutiaquabacter sp.
GGCATCCATATTGTCGTCCAGGGAAACACCAATGAATTCAATACGATCGCTCTGATATTTCTTGTACAGTCGCACAAGATCCGGATTAGCTCTGCGGCACGGTTGACACCAGGAGGCCCAAAAATCGACCAGAACAATTTTACCGCGGTAATCGGCCAATGAAATGGTTTTGCCTTCCATAGATTGAAGCACTATCGGCGGTGCCGTGCTTCCCGGAGGAAGTTTTTCCAGGTCGTTCACCAGCGCCACGTAATCATCTACGTAACGGTTACCGGAAAATTTCAAGGTTAAAGAATCCGCCAGCAGACGCAACAACGAAAGATCGTTTCCTTGTTCCAAAAATTTGGTAGCCGACAACGCGGCCAGCGAAGAGGGATGTGCTGTTACTGTCGCACGGGCAAAGTTGGCCATCGCCGTGCTGTAATAGGTTTCCAGCACGTGGCCTAACGAATCGCGGCGTGTCGGATCTTCGTATTTCATAGTTGCAAACACACCGTTCAGCGAATCAGTAAGTCGTCGTTCAGTATAGCGCAACTGTTGGATGATGGTTGATTCTTCGGATCCTTTCACGCGATACGTGGTATCAATCGAGCGAACATCACCGGTGACTTCAATTTTTTCCCCACCGGAAAGTATTAGGAAAATAACCGCTTCCGGTCCCGTCCGTAATAAGTAATAATCAGCGTCGCTCACCGGATTTCTCAGTGAGAATTTACCATCGCTATCGGTCTTGGCGGAATCCAGCACCACTTCGCCGTCTTCTGTTACTTTTTCCAGCGTAACAGTTCGGTTGGCGGCATTCTTGAGCTGGCCGTTTATAGTGCTTTCACGTTCGTTGTTACACGCAACGAGGAAGAAAAGCGATGCGAGGAGTAGTTGTAGTTGTAGTTGTAGTTGTATTTTCATGACACCAATATATATTTTAGTGAGCTACAACGACTTGACGGTAGAATGTTGAATTGGTTCCACGGATGCGAACCGAATAAACGCCATTCGAAAGGTCGCGTAAACTCATCCGGTACAACGGAGTTCCTTTTACTACTTCCTTATCGGCCATCAATTGTCCGGTGCTGGAGTAAATTAAAATATGATACTGGTCTTCCGGTGATGGTAACGTGATGGTTACTTCATCCTGCACAGGATTCGGATATAAGAGATGGGCATTCACTTGGTCCGGCGGATTTCCCGTCGACATCACTTGCGAAATGTCCAGTACGAATAAGCCTAACTGCATGTCACTGGCCAACAAATGGCCGCTTGGCAAATCTGTGTAGGTCGCCCAGCAACCCTGATACGGCGTTCCCGGATAAGTTCCCGGAGGATTTTGGTAGTGCGTATCAAAATAACCGTTGCGTGCCGGTGCTGCCGGATTGGTGATGTCGTACGCTTGAACGCCGTCTTGGTAATAGGCGATGAACAACTCGTCGTTTTTCACATACGGATTGTGTGCCGTAGCGCCCGGATTGGAGTCGAAGGTGTCAACGACTGTCGGATTGTAGATATCAGTTACGTCAACGACTTTTATGGCAGCGCCTGAAGGAATTTCGTCCAACATATACAACATGGTGTGCGAACGGTCGAGCACGCTGCTGTGGTTGTATCCCTGATCCGGATAAACTACCAGTGAACTTAACTGCGTGAAATGATTGGTCGCCGTGTCAAAACGGAAAATGTAAAGTCCGTCGTAGCCGCAGGAAGCATACACCGTATCGTTCGTTACGTACATATCGTGTACCGAACCGATGACCGGAAAGTCATCGTCCAGTCGTGCGATTAACTGCGGATAGGTTGGGTTGGCAAGCGAGTAGACACTCATGGATGAGTTGTTGCCACCCGGACTGGATACCGAAGCGACGTAGAGTTTATTCCCATCTACCCATAGCGTATGACCGCTGTCAAAAATATCTGTGCTATCGTAAACCACATGTACTGAATCGGGCAGGTAACTTAAATCTGCGATTTGCAAGGAATTCCCTCCGCCGTCACTGATCATATACAGGTAATTTCCGTAGGTCTTGTACTCGTGCCAGATCCTGGCCTGCGCGCGACCGGGTACATAATCCCGCATCACCGGATTAGTAGGGTTGGTGACTTCAATGATGTACGTGCCGGCCGTAGAACCAATGATACCGTACTCACGTCCGTTCGAAGGATCTGTCCATCCCCAGCAGCTTTGGTAGCGGATACCGAGCGCCGGCTCCGCCACTACCGTGGAATCGTCGAATCTGCCCATCAAGGAAATGTTTTGATAAGCATACTGTGCACGCAGGGAGCAAGAGAACAACAAGGCGATAAAAAGGATGTTTGCTTTCATGGAACGTTAGTTGAAATCCAGTCGTCGAAGTGTAAAGAGAAATTTATTTTAGGAGAGCCGTTGCAGTAGCTCCTTGACAATGCCGGTCAGTTTTTTCTCCGATGCTTGTGCCACCGCTAATACTTCTTCGTGGCTGACTTTCTGAATGGGTTCGAAGCCGCCGAGATCGGTTACAATCGAAACGGCAAAACAGGGAATGCCTGCATGACGACCGACGATGATTTCCGGAACGGTCGACATGCCCACGACGTCAGCCCCAATGGTACGCAACCAGCGATACTCCGCC
>CAINVI010000211.1 GCA_903854075.1 Candidatus Pollutiaquabacter sp.
CAACGTTTTTGAATTCATCCTTATCCTTGTTGCGTTTGGCGCCAAAATCATATCGAAACATCGCCGATGTGAAAATCAGGCGGTCGTTACCTTTGTCACCTCTGCGATCGCCTGCGCTTTCATAGGTAATTCCGTCGATCAAATCGGATTGAACCAGATGATAGGTGCCGCTAAAGTGAATGGAGCTTCGGTTGGAAAGCCGCATTCGCACTCCCGCGCCGAGCGGAAAGCCTACCGCATTTTGCCGGTATTTACCGAAACCATCTAAATCAGCATCGCGGATGTTTGTTTCGTATACATAGTCGCGGTATAAGCGAACGGCATTCGGTGCATTGGTCGAATACTGATCTTCGCTACGAATGGTGCCGTCACTCCAGTAGTGGTAACTGCGACCGTTTTCGTCCAGCAGGTCGGTGTACGATCGGAAGACCAGGAATTCGATACCGGCGGTCACGAAAGGTGTGATAATAGCTTCCGGATTTTTCTTGCTGGTGAAATCGTAACGCGCCTGTAAGCCTTGCGAGAAAATTTTGGACTCAAAATTAAGAGGTCTAGCGTAGTTGTAATTGTTGGCTGCCACTTTTCCGCTCAGATAAAAGGCAGAAACGGATATTCGGGAACGGTTGATGAACTGCAGTTCGAGCTGAAATCCGGCTTGTGAAAAAATCGATTCTGTTTGTCGGTCTGTTCCAATATCGCCGTTGTAAAACATAATGCCCGGGCCCACGCTAACGGCGGGTAGTGATAAAGGCTGCTCGGATTTACCGGGATATGCCATTGCCTCTTCCGTTGAAAGCGTGATCAGCAGTAAAAAAAGTAAGAGTCCCTGGCGCATCGTGAGCATAAAGATAGTGAATACGTAGGCGTTTGTAAAGCCCCCCCCCGTTAGTCAGCCCTCTTTTCCGCAGAAAGGGCCTCCGCGACCGGAATCGGCTGGCCGTTCCGAAAGGCGACAATGAAAGCATCGCGGACCTTCTCGCGAAGATTTGATTTAGCGCTTTGGGCACCGTAATAGGACGGGTAATATCCGGTCATATACTTCCGCCATCCATTGTATTCGTACAATTCAACCGGTTCGCTGCCGGATTGGAAAGTCTTTAATTCGTACGAGTTGAGTGCAGGACGTTCTCGGGTAGCCAGTACCTGAACTTTGTAGTACACGGCACCTGAAGCTGCCGGAATAGCAGCGGCGATGGATGTTTTAGCCTTTTCACTTTCTACATACTCTTCGGATGGAGGAGTAAGTAACGGCGACAGGGAGGCCATCAGTCCGGAGCGATCAAATTGTTCATCGTCTGTGGTCTCCATGGTTACCGGATGATAGTCTTCACCCTGCTGGGCGATTTCTAGCTCGTCGCCAAACAGGAAAATACCTTCTATAATCGGAGCTTCTTCGGCACCGTTACGACTCAATAAATAAGAAATAGTTACCTCCTGTTGATCCGGGAAGGAGTTCCATTCGAATCTTACTTTCCGGCTTTCGGAACCGGATGATGCGCCAGCATCTTCCAGGATCGAAGCGGTATACTTCTCGGGCAACTGATCGACATAACGGGAGGGAAGCTGACCGGCGCCATTGCGAATTCGGATTTCAACCCGGTATTTATCCGCTTCCTGGTCGAGTGTGATAACACGTCGCTCCACCGCGGGTTTTTGTTGCTGGAGTTGTCGGGCGAGCACTGGGCTGGGTTCTACGAAGAGCGGCTCCGCGTGAAATGTAATCGTTTTCCCTTCGTGCACGTACGAGAAGGATGCGGATTGTGAAAAAGCGGAAGAGGCCTCGCCCGTTGGCACGAGCCGGTATTTCACCGAAACTACCGGAGTTGCCGGCAGCTCCATCCAGATGAATTTGTATTGCTGTCCGCTGGAAATAAACTGTGCGTTCTGTGTAACAATCGCCTCTGCCTTGAACCCGGCAGGGATGCTTCCCTGAAGGCGCGCGAATCCTTCCACATTTCCGGTTTCGATGGAGCAGGAGATAATTATTCCGGCAACAGGTACGCTGTCGTTAACACGTTCCTGAAAGACATAGACGCCGTCTGAAGTGACACCTTCTGCCAAAGCGGCCAGTAACAGAACGACAGCGGAGACAAGCAGTGATACCAGTTTGATCATGAGGCAGAGTAGTTGAAAAGGTTGCGGAATAAAAGTAACTGCAAATACTCGGGTGCTCCGAAGTCGGAACCGCCGTTTATGCAATAGCCGATGTTGAAAACCTGCGAGGGATAAATTCAAAAAAAAAGCCCCTTGCGGGGCTTGAAATGATGTGGACTCGGCTCAGAAGTTTGGCTTCAACAGATAGCGTGAGTAAAACTCGTTGATATGCGCTACTGCTTCGTTGGCATCTTCGGCCACCTTGAACAGGTGAAGATCGGCCGGATCAATCATCGCTTCTTCTTCCAGCGTATCTTTAATCCAATTGATGAGTCCTGACCAGTATTTTTTACCGGCCAGTACAATAGGGAACTTTCCGATCTTTTTAGTTTGAATCAGCGTGAGGGCTTCGAAGAGTTCATCCATCGTTCCGAAGCCTCCGGGTAGCACGACGAAACCTTGTGCATACTTGATGAACATCAGCTTGCGCACAAAGAAGTAGTCGAATGTGATCAGTTTATCACGATCAATGTACGGATTGGAGTATTGTTCGAACGGAAGTTCGATGTTGAGTCCGACAGATTTCCCACCTGCGGTTTTAGCACCTTTGTTGGCGGCTTCCATGATACCGGGACCGCCGCCGGTGATGATGCCGTAGCCTTCTTTGGTGAGCTTGTGGGCAATATCTTCCGCCAGATGATAATAGGGATGTTCCGGTTTCGTTCGGGCTGAGCCGAAGATAGAAACGCACGGGCCGATCTTGCTCAACTTTTCAAAACCATCAACAAACTCGGCCATGATCTTAAAGATCTGCCAGGTGTCAAAGGCTTTAATTTCCTGCCAATCCTTGTCGGAAAAGGCTTTTCTGATTTTTAGTTCGTCCTGATTCATCGTAGCATGGGATTAAAAGAATGTCGGAAGCATTGGAAACCGGCATTCAAGGTAGGACAAGGTGTAACGGATTAACGGGCAGTAAGGTTGCCGACTGCCGATTTATTTTCAAGTTCCAATTTCAGGAAGTGAGCAGTGATACTGTCTTTATTTTTCAAAATATCAGTTGGCGTACCATGGCAAACCACCGTTCCACCACGATGTCCGCCTTCCGGACCCATATCGATGATGTAGTCGGCAGCTTTGATGACATCCATGTTGTGTTCGATCACAAGCACGGAATTTCCTTTGTCAATCAGGCGGTTTAGGACTTCCAGCAAGATCCGTACATCTTCGAAGTGCAGGCCGGTGGTTGGTTCGTCGAGGATATAAAAAGTATTACCGGTATCGCGTTTGGATAATTCAGTGGCTAGTTTGACGCGTTGTGCTTCCCCGCCAGACAACGTCGTGCTTTGTTGGCCCAGTGTGATATAGCCCAGGCCTACATCCTGTAGCGTTTTAATCTTATGAAGAATGTGCGGCATGTTCTCGAAGAAGGAAACGGCTTCTTCAATACTCATATTGAGTACATCACTGATGGATTTACCGCGGTAACGGATTTCAAGGGTCTCCCGGTTGTAGCGTTTGCCGCGACATGTTTCACAGTCCACGTATACATCCGGCAGGAAATTCATTTCAATCACGCGCATGCCGCCGCCTTGACAAGTTTCGCAGCGTCCGCCCTTCACGTTGAAGGAGAATCTTCCTGGGGCATAACCTCTGATTTGTGCTTCCGGCATGGAAGCGAACAAGTTCCGGATGTCAGTAAAGACGCCGGTATACGTGGCAGGATTGGAGCGAGGCGTCCGACCAATCGGTGACTGGTCGATTTCAATAACCTTATCGATATGCTCCAGTCCGTTCAGTGCGGTATAGGGTAGTGGTTTTTGAACGGCGCCGAAGAAGTGGTGATTAAGGATGGGATAAAGCGTCTCATTAATCAAAGTCGATTTGCCGCTTCCGGAAACGCCGGTAACACATACCAATCGCCCCAGCGGAATCTTCACCGAAACATTTTTAAGGTTATTGCCGGTGGCTCCTTTAATTTCAAGGTGCTTTCCGTTACCCTTTCGCGGTTTCGTCGGAACGGGAATGCTGCGTTTTCCGTTCAGGTAATCGGCGGTAAGACCCGATTGGTGCAAAATAGTTTCCGGTGTTCCGCACGCAACAAGTTGTCCTCCGTGCACGCCGGCACCCGGTCCCAGGTCTACCACAAAATCCGACGCCAGGATTGTTTCTTTATCGTGTTCTACTACGATGACAGAGTTGCCGGCATCGCGCAGGTCTTGCAGCGATTTGATCAGTCGTACATTGTCACGCTGATGCAGACCGATACTGGGTTCATCAAGAATATATAATACACCTACCAGCTGTGAACCGATTTGCGTAGCCAGTCGAATGCGCTGCGACTCTCCGCCGCTGAGTGTTCGTGCACTTCGGTTCAAGGTGAGGTAATCCAGTCCGACATCAAGTAAGAACTTTATTCTTTTACGGACTTCCTTAATGACTTCGGTGCCGATTTTTCGTTGTCGGTCCGAAAGTCGTTTTTCCAGTCCGTCGAACCAATCGTTCAACTGGGAGATGTCCATGCCGGCCAACTGGGCAATATCCTTTCCGTCGATCCGAAAATGGAGTGCTTCTTTCTTTAGTCGTGCTCCGTGACATTCCGGACAGTCGATTTGCTGCATGAATCCCTGCACCCACCGGCGCAGCGCCGGCGTGGATCCTTCGTTGTCCTGATCAACGATGAAGTTGACAATGCCTTCCCATGTAATAGCACTGTGGTAGGACGATCCGCTGTTCTGATCCATGACTACATTCAGTACATCATCGGATCCGTAGAGAATGATATGTAAGGTGCTTTCCGGTAGTTCCTCCAGCGGAGTGGAAAGTTGAAAACCGTATTTACGTCCCAGTGCGATGAGTTGCTTGAAAATCCACGTGTCTTTTTGCGGACCTAACGGAATAATACCGCCGGCTTTGATCGACAGCGTCGGATCGGGTATAATGCTTTTCAAATCCACTTCCGAAACGGTGCCGAGTCCGTTGCACCGTTTGCAGGCTCCATAGTGTGAATTGAAGGAAAATGTATTGGGTTGCGGTTCGTCGTACGAGATGCCGGAGGTAGGGCACATCAGGTGACGGCTGTAATAATGTTCCTTGTCTTTTTCCGTGTCCAGGAGTACAATCACTCCTTTTCCCAGCTTCATACCCAGTTGCAGCGATTCTTGCAATCGCGAACGCGAAGCACTGGTGATTTCCAATCGGTCGATGACCAGTTCGATATCGTGTACTTTATAGCGGTCCAGCTGCAGACCTTTTTTCAGTTCTACCACTTTTCCGTCGGTGCGTACGCGCAGGTAGCCTTGTTGCATCAACTGCTCAAAAAGTTCACGATAATGTCCTTTTCTGGCTTTGACCAGCGGTGCTAACACCGCCATTTTCCGTCCTTCGAAGTTTTGCTGAATGAGTTCGACGATTTGATCATCGCTCAATCGAATCATTTGCTCGCCGGTGACGTACGAATAAGCATCCGCAGCCCGCGCGTAAAGTAATCGCAAAAAGTCATAAATTTCGGTAATCGTTCCTACGGTGGAACGCGGATTGAGGTTGGTTGTTTTCTGCTCAATGGAAATAACTGGACTAAGTCCGTTAATCTTGTCGACATCCGGACGCTCCATACCACCAAGGAATTGGCGGGCATATGCCGAAAAACTTTCCAGGTACCGACGCTGGCCTTCGGCGTAAATTGTGTCAAACGCCAGCGACGATTTACCGGAACCGCTCAGTCCGGTCATGACAATCAGCCGGTCGCGCGGCAATGTCAGACTCAGGTTCTTGAGATTATGCTGACGCGCCCCGGTAATGATAATGGAGTCTTTGGCCATTTCTTGAACCGGTAAGTATAGCGAATCGTTCCGGTATTCCTAGCGCAAAGAAACATCCACTTCGGCCAACCGTTCCTCAATCGTCACAGCAGTG
>CAINVI010000212.1 GCA_903854075.1 Candidatus Pollutiaquabacter sp.
ACGAAGTACGATAGACGAACAATCGCGCTACACCGTCGCCGTTTTCTTCGTACATGCGGTGATAACGGGCAGTAAGGTGAATATCCTGTAGGTCCGCCGGAAGTTGTGCGATCTCGTTGTCCCATTCCTCATTGGACGATGCGGAAATAATCTTGCAGTGGGACATCACCAGTGTCATGGATTACGAGTTACTGGACAAAAACTCCTTGATTTTCCGGCAAACGGAAAGTACCTGTCCGCGGGTCAATTCCGGAAAACTAGGAAGGATCAACGCCTGATGATTGAGTTGCGTCGCCACCTTCATGTCGCCGCGAACATCGCGAAGGTGTGCATGGTGGTTGATCGGATAGAACATCGGCCGTGTTTCGATATTGTTTTCGAACAGGAACAATTCTAACGCCCGTTTTTTCTCGAAGGTAAATCCGTCAAAGCGAACAGCGAACATCCATTGCGCATGCGAAGTGCCCGGTTCCTGATATTGAAATCGAATTTCGTCGACCGTCGACAGTTCCTTTTGATACAGCTCAAAAACGTTCTGTTTCATCTCACGGATCTCGTCCATGATTTCCAACTGACCGTACAGCAATGCCGCCTGAATGTTTGTCATCCGGTAATTATATCCCAGCTTATCGTGCACGTAACGCACACTGGATTGTCCTTGACCGCGCACGGAATTCAAGTATTCGAAAAGTTCTTCATCGTCCGTAAAAACCGCTCCACCTTCTCCGCTGGTGATGGTTTTATTTCCGAAAAAGGAAACCGACCCCATCAGGGAAGCAGTGCCGGCTGATCGTTCGTTGTACGACCCAAATAATCCTTCACACGCATCTTCCACAATAGTCAGCCCGGGATGCTGTTCACGTAATGCAGGAACATTGAAGATATTGCCCAGGTTATGCACGACGAGTAGCGCCGTTTCGTGATCGTAATCCTTGATCAGGCGCTGATCCATGTTCCAGGTATCGAGCCGGGCATCCACGGTTTTAAGTTCGAAGCCCCCCGAATAAAGAAAGCTGTTCCACGCGGCGACGTACACGTTGTTCGGCACCAGGATTTTTTTCAGGTGCGGATATTTATACTTCAGTCCGAGCGCCAACATGTGTGTGGCACAGGTTCCGTTATTTACTAATATGACATAACGACTGCCAACCGCTTCCTTGAGGCGCTCCTTGGCTTTATCAATATAAATTCCCTGCGATGAGATCCAGGTAGAATCCAATGCCTCGTGCGCATAACGCAGACAAGACTTGGGTAGGTAAGGCTGATAGATCGGTAACATGAACGATACGTTAATGCACAAAATGCACCGTATACTGATACTAAAATAACATGGGAAAGGTTACCCCTAAAAACTCCGTTTTCAACGCAATACAGCAGCTCCGCCTTTGGTAAAAAAGCGGATACCGTTCAGCGGATGCGTGTGCACGAACTCTGAAAAGGATGTATTCTTGTGAACATCATCGCTGATGATCAATCCACCGGACTTTACACCATGGAAAACAGCATTGAACTCGAACAGCATATTTTCATAGCTGTGATCACTGTCGTGAAAGAAGATATCAATCGCACCCAATTCACTCATCAGAGTAGGCAACAGTTCCACTGAGGATCCCAGTCGAAGTTCCCACCGTTGGCGAAGCAGATCAGGCACCACCCATCCCGACGTTTTCTGGAGATTTTCAGGATTATAACTTTGCAAATCCAGATTAGGCAGATCTATCGAATAGAGTTTTCCTTTTCCGTTACGGTGCATGGCGTTCAGGATGGTCCAGGAGGAAACACCATGAGCGACACCGGTTTCCACCATGACCTCCGGTGCTGCCATGCGGACAATGAAATAGAGGAATTTACCGAAAAAATACGTGGGACGATTGCCGGGCAGTTCTTTTCCGGGCAGCGAATTCATCGGTATGAAATCGCCTGCGCGAAGCTCTTTCAATACCGTACGTGCTTTCTTCGCGTCATAGCGATTACCCAGCAGGATTTTCCCGGCACGGAGTAGCATGATGTCATGCAACATCCGTTTATCACCGCGTGCATAGCGAACCATGGCAAGTGGATGCCAAAGGAAACTCGAACGGTTGAAATTTATCAGCATAATCAACTATAAAGCGGTCGATTCAGAACGACTGACCAGGTTTATACTTCGGAACGAAAAGAAAATGAATATGGTTGCATTCAACACATTAGTGATCAGCAGTGCCATGGCCATACCGGCAGCCGCGAAGTGCGGGATAAGTAACCAAGACAGTGAAATCCCTACAATGATAGTGGTGAGATAAGCTACAATTCGCATGCGTACCAATCCGAGACTTTGTACCAGGGGCAGCGTCCAAAAGGTCACAGCACCGAGCAACGCTCCGGCTAAAAAATACATAAAGCTCGCTGCAGCGGCGGAAAACTCATGGCCATAAAGGAAAACGATCATCCAACGATGTAAGAAATACATGATCACGAAGAACCCTAGCGCCGGCAGCACAGTGAATCGGGTGATTTTTCCCAGCATAGTGGTGACTTCACTGAATTTCCGGTCGGCCAGGAGCTTCGCTAATTGCGGATAGATAGAACTGGCCAGCGGATCTGTTAGCGTAAGAATAGCGTAGGCTAATTTTTTAGCAATGGCATAATACGCAACCTGCTCCGGTGAAGTCAGTATACCCAGCAGTAACACATCTCCTTGACTAATAACTGTCTTTAGTGTATTGCCCAGGGAGTTGCCTACTACAAACCCGCGGATGTCGCGGCGATCGTCAGCGAGGACTTCTGTATCGACATTATAATAATGCTTCCATTCGCTCTTCAACTCCAAAAAGGCGATGAAATTACAAATGAATGCATTTATAAACCGAACAGCAATGATGGCGGGAAAGAATACCGCAATGTTTTTCGGAAAAAAGAAAACTACTATACCGACGACTACTGTTTCGACCGTATCCATAATCATCTCGATTAGAGAGCTGATTCTGAATCGATAATAAAGGCGTAACATCCCACGACTAATGGAATTGAAATACGTGATGCTGGCTGCCACTGCATAGGCAATGACATACGCATCCATTCCCTGCATCCGGTGTAATTCGGCATCCGAGAACAGCGTAAGCAAAGTGATCACGACAACCGAAAGTAACGCCATCACTCCGCTCAAGCGCATACTGACTTTCACCAGCGCGAAGAGCTTATCATTACGGTTGCCGGTATGATAGCCGGCACCGAATTTAATCAATGCCGTTCCCAGATTCAGGTTTAAAAACTCCTGCACCAAGCCTACGAAAGCTACGACAAGCGTATAAGAACCGAAGAGCGTGGCGCCAAGACCGCGTGCGATTAAAACTGAACGAAGAAACGCTAATCCCGTACTGTAAAAGTTAGACAGAAAAACCCAAGAACTGTTTTTGGCAAGTCGCTTAGTTTCCTGATCAAAAAAGGAAAGCAGTCGGTTCATGATCAGATCATCCTTCCTCTTTCTTCTTTTTACGGCGGAAGCGGCCTTTAGCACGAGGCTCCTCCTCGTAGTAGCCATGTCCATAGCCGTAGCCATAACCGTAGCCGTAACCGTAACCATAGCCATAGCCGTAACCATAACCCATTCCACTGAAGCGTACTGCGTTCAGGATAATGGAAATATGTTTCATCTTACCTTCGCGGTACAGTTTATTCAGCGTTTCCAATTGATGACGACGCGTAGAATTTTGACGGACCACATACACGATGGAATTAGCATATGGAACTAAGGCCATAGCATCTGATATCAATCCAAGCGGTGGCGTATCCAAAATGACATAATCGTAATTTTCGTTTAAGTAATCGAAAAGCATCTGTATGCGATCGCTCATCAGTAATTCTGAAGGATTGGGCGGCTTTGGACCTGAAAGAATAAAATCAAGATTTTCGACAGAGGACGGCTGAATAACTTCCTGCAACGAAGCTGCTCCAATAAGGAAATTACTAATCCCCTTGTCGCTTTTCAGGTTGAATTTCTCCGGCGATTTAGGCTTACGCAAGTCAAAACCGAGCAGCGCCGTCTTTTTTCCCGAGAGTGCCATAATCGCGGCCAAGTTAGTCGAGCAAAAACTCTTTCCTTCCCCGCTGACACTGGAGGTGAGCAAAATGGTATGGCATTTTCTCCGCTCAGTATTGAAATACTGAAGGTTGGCACGCAATGATCGGAAGGCTTCGGTAATAGCACCTTTGGGATGATCTTGTACGATGAGCTCCGAATCTGTTTCATTGAAACCAACAAGCCCAAGCAACGGCACCGGAGTTGCGCGCTCCAGCGACTGACGATCCCTGATCTTATCATTGAGCATGTCACGAAGAAAGGTGAATGCGAACGGCACAACAAGTCCAAGCAGAATAGCAATCAGATATACCTGACTTTTAATCGGCCGAATCGGACGGAAACTGGCATGTGCTTTATCTACCAGTTTATTATCAGACACCGTAGAAGCGAGAATAATGGCGGTCTCTGCACGCTTTTGCATCAAGTACGTATAGAGGCCGGCTTTTACGCTACGCTGACGTTCGATATTGACAATGACGCGTTGTGATCCCGGCAACAGTTTGATCTTTCCTTCAACACGGCCCAGCTGAGTGGCAGCCTCGCCCTTGGAGGCACGCAATCCTTCGCGGATACTTTTGATGTTCTCCAGCAAATCGGTTTTGGTGTTCTGAATAGCCAGGTTTAACTCCACCATGCGCGGATTGTCCTCTGTTGCTGTTGCGCCCAGAATATTCCGTTGTCCTTCCAGGTCACTCAGTTGTGTAACCAATTTTTGTAAGAGCGGATCATCGATACCGAGACTACCCGGCGAAATACCTTTTAGGTCTTTTTCTTCGCGCACATACCGTTCCAGATAAGACAAGAAACTCAGTTTAAGATCGAGTTCAGAGATTCGCGTATCATAACTCTGTGCGCTTTGCAAATACGATGACGCTTCTGTACTGACATCGGTGATACCTTTCTCCGAACGAAAGCGCTCATACTCTCCTTCTACCTCTTCCAGATCGCGGGAAATGAGCGATAATTGTTCGTCTATAAAAAGCAATGAATTTCTGGCCAGCTCATTTTTCTCTTCAATATTGGACTTCAACCAAACCTCTATCAGTCTATTGATGAAGTCCACCGCCTTTTCGGGTACCGGATCTTCCAGAGAAATATTCAGAATAGAAGACGTTTTATTGGGCGTAGAAATATTGATGAGCCCACGATAATTACTAATCAGACTTTCTTTCAGATTGAATTTTAATTCATACGAACGTTTATCGTAGGACTTATTATCGAATGCCTGATTATTGAAAAACCCTTTCTTCTCCAGCACGAAAGTGCCCAGCTCATTGGTGACCTTCTGTCCGAACTGACAAATTTTTGTATATTCTTTATCGTCACGCGGATCCGTGAAAGAAATACGATACGATTTACTATTAATAATCTTGATACTGACCGGCGTGGAATAGGCAAAATACCGCAAAGTATCATAACTGAACCGGAACGGACAGTTCTGATACATTTCAGACGTCTTGAGGTTTCCCTTTAGAAAATAGCTGATGTCAAAATCCAGCTCAGCTATCGTTTTAGCGACCTGCGTACGTGAACGAAGTACTTCTATTTCATTTTGAATATTACGTTCCGTGGTGAAATCATCCAGTTGCTTGAGGATGTCCGCCGCGTCGGTACTTCCTTTCGGTTGTTTGATCATTACCGATCCGGTAGCCGAGTATACCGGAGTAGCGACCCAATTATAGTAGTAAGCGGTCAGAAAAGAGACGGCGAGGCAAATTACATACCAATACCAGAAACGAAGTATGTAATTAAAGAAGAATTGCTTGAAGTCAAACCCTCCTTCTGCTTCTTCCATCATGGCCGGGGCCTGATTTTCGAACTGACTCATAGCGATGAATTATTGGCGTTATTTTACAACGGCCAATGCGGCCAACATAAGTGAGATACCGCTGAAAACGATGGGTAAGATACGGTACCAGTTTTCGGCCATAGCTTTCTTGGTTTTCAAGGGTTCAATGTAAACGATATCGTTTGCGTGCAGGTAGTAATAATCAGAAGTGAATAATTCGCGGGAATTAAGATCCACGGTACCGTATGATTTTTTTCCGTTCTCTTCACGAACAATCAACACATTATCACGGCTACTGTAGACCGTCATATCACCAGCCATGGCCAAAGCTTCCGGCAAGGTGATGCGTTCGTTCTGCACCGTTAGCACTCCGGGATGCGCAACTTCGCCGAGAACCGTCACCCGAAAATTTCGGATAGTCAATTTTACAGAGGGATTAACGAGGTATTTTTCCAATTTTCGGGTCACTGTATCGCGGGCCTGTACGGAAGAGAGACCAGCCACCGATATATCGCCAACCAACGGAAGACGGATTTTACCCTGCACATCGACGAGATAGCTATTGGCGAGTGAATTCTGATCCTCGGGGCGCTCTGAGAAATTAAAATATCGACTGGCCTCCGGACTTGCGCTGGCAACGTATATGTTCAGTAGATCGGAAGGCTGAATTATGGCAATATAATGGCTATCGGCGATGGCCGAGACTAATGTCGTATCAGCATCCTTGTCTTCACGAAAATTCACAATCTGCTTAGGCGATACACAGGCAAATAAAGTGCCTATGAAAAACAGTAGTACCGGAACTCTTGTAATCGATTTCATGATTTATTCAGAAGGGTTGAAAAGGCCGCAATTTGCCTATCCGGTATTTACTCGAAATCGATTAAATAGTTTCAAAATCGAATAAATTAAGCAAAAACGGCCGCCTTTGATAGGCGGCCGTGAACATTTTGAATTTATGACAGACTATTGAATGACAATCGTTTTGATGGATTTTCCTGATTTCTCGCCCTGGATGGAGAGTAAGTACATGCCAGGAGTCATCGTGATTACCTCCAGTTCGTGGAAATTTTCACCCGCATTGGAAACCAGCGAAAAATCTCTCACGACCCTTCCGGAAAAGTCGGTGATGCGAAGAGTCATTACCTCCTCAGCCTTGGCATCAAATTTAACCTGCAGTTGATCGTGCGCAGGATTCGGATATACTAGCGTTTCAAAATCTCCGGTTCCGTTGTCTGCCGTACGACATGCAGCTATAGTAACTGCAAGCGTACGCGATCCTGAAATTCCGCAATTGTTTTGCGCCTTTACAATTACATTACCACCTGTAGTTCCCCACGTGATAAAGGCAGTGTTGGTGAATGTTGGAGATCCGCTGATCACCGTTGACCCAGCCGGCACTGTTATTTGATATTGCGTAGCTCCAGGAACCGTCGGCCATGTATACACTTCGGTGGATCCAGCGCAGACGCCCGCGGGTCCAGTTATTGCACCAGGTGTTGCAGGATTCCCGTATACCATGGTACAGCGATCAAATCCCGCTCCGCAAGCACTGTTACCGCGTACACAGAGTTGACCACTGGTGAAATTGTTCGGGAACTGCAAGGTAATCGTGTTGGAATTAGATGGACCAATTACAACTACACCGACCGGAATAGTCCACGTGTAACTTAAAGTACGGGCCATGGAAGGCACCGTATAGGTATACGTCTGTCCACACACCCCAGAGAGTGGATCACCGGAAATATTCGACGGAGTACCGATTTTACCCGATGCGATAGATTTACAGCGAACAGCACTCTGGATGCCGCAGGCATTCACTGCTCTGACACATACCGAGCCAGTCGTGAAATTGGTTGCTGCTGTAACCACGGCGTTGGTACCATTACCGACTATGGTCAAGCCCGTTCCGGTTACTGACCAAACATACGAAACTGCTCCTGCTACAGCGGCTACGGAGTAGTTATTATTCGTTGAGCCGGGACAATTGTACTGCGGTCCTGATACAGCACCTGGCAGAGTCGGTACCGAGCTGATGGTAAAGCAGCGGCTGGCACCAGCAAATCCACAGGAGGTCCGACCAGAAACACAGAGCTGACTACCGGCAAAGTTGCTGAGGAAATTAACCGTAACAGACGGCAGAGTGGTAGTAACTGTAGTACCACCAGTATTCAACGAAGCATTTCCGGTAATGGTCCATACATAACTTGATGCCCCGGATAATGGAGAGACGGAATACGTGGATGACGTATTCGGACACCCTTGCGCACTCCCTGAAAGTGAAGAAGGCGTGCCAATACTGTAACGGATCCAATAACACTTTGTATTCGGCGATGATCCACATCCGTTGTAGGATGTAACACAGACATTATAACCTGATGCGCCGCCGGAAGGAGCTGCCGTATATGTAATACCAACCGTTGGAGTAGCTGTTGTGCAAGGAGCAGCCTGACCGTTGAATAAAATACCGCCGCCCGGAGCAGTCCAGATATAACCTACTGCACCAGTTACAGTGGTAGCAGTTACAGTAGCGGATGATCCGACACAGCCTGCATCAGGACCGGAGAGAATAGAGATCACACCGGCAGGGACATCATTGAACAAAAGCGAGGCGGCTATACAAACCGTTGTATTACAACTACCCTCTGCGCGTACATAATAACTGTACGTGCCGGCAGAATCTTCAGTTATAGAAATACTATTTCCGCTGCCGAGTATTGTGCCAGAACCACAACTACCGGCATACCAAACCCAGGAAGCTCCGGATCCGAGTGAACCACCATTTACCGAAAGTGTGACAGGGACATTGATACATCCTACTCCAACACTGGCTGTAATCGAAATCGGAGCTGTAGAAGAATTAGTTATCGTAAGTTGCAACACCTCGGTAACACATCCATTGAGATAAGAATAGGTGCCTGTAGTTGTATATACTTGATTGTTCACCGACCATGTGTAATTATCACATGCGGATGCGGTCGTAGTGTTGGAGGAGCTAGCATTGATAGTCAAATTCAATGTAGCCGTTGAGTCACAACCGTTACTGCTTGTTGTAGCAAAAGTATAGGTTCCACTTTGTGTATACGTGGTTCCGTTCCAACTGTAACTATCGCAAGCCGTAAGACTTGTAACGCTCGTGGTCGGCTGATTGATCGTCAAATTGAGCGTTGCCGTAGAATCACAGTTGTTCGCATTCGTGGTTGAATAGGTGTACGTTCCACTCTGCGTGTACGTCATTCCGTTCCAGCTGTAGCTGACGCAAGCTGTAGCAGAGTTGCTGCTCGCGGTCGGCTGATTGATCGTCAGGTTCAGCGTAGCGATAGAGTCGCAATTATTCGCGTTGATCGTATTATAAGTATACGTGCCGGATTGCGTGTACGTCGTCCCGTTCCAGCTGTAGCTGACACACGCTGTAGCAGAGCTGCTGCTTGTAGTCGGCTGATTGATCGTCAAATTGAGCGTCGCCGTTGAATCACAATTATTCGCGTTCGTCGTGTTATAAGT
>CAINVI010000213.1 GCA_903854075.1 Candidatus Pollutiaquabacter sp.
AATGGACAGACCTACACTCAAAGCGGCACCTATTCTTCCGTGAGCGGTTGTGTAACCAACGTGTTGACCTTGACGATCACGCCAAGCTCGACGGTGCCTTCTACTGCTTCAGCATGTGGCAGTTACACCTGGGCGGTGAACGGTCAGACGTATACTCAAAGTGGTACGTATTCTTCCGTAAGCGGTTGTGTAACCAGTGTGTTGACCTTAACGATCACGCCAAACTCTACGGTGCCTACTACAGCATCTGCTTGTGATAGCTACACCTGGGCGGTAAATGGTCAAACCTACACGCAAAGTGGAACGTACTCTTCCGTGAGCGGTTGTGTAACCAACGTATTGACCTTAACGATCGCGCCAAGCTCTACGGTGCCTACCACAGCTTCTGCTTGTAACAGTTACACCTGGGCGGTTAATGGACAGACCTACACTCAAAGCGGCACCTATTCTTCCGTGAGCGGTTGTGTAACCAACGTGTTGACCTTGACGATTACGCCATCTGTTTCCAATACCACGACTATTGCCGCGTGTGGCTCTTACACCTGGTCGGTCAATGGCCAGACCTACACGCAGAGTGGAACATATTCATCTGTTTCCGGCTGTATTACGGAAAATCTTGTGTTGACCATCAGTAATATCACAGCGAATGCTTCCGTCGCAACTCCTATTGCCTGCAATGGTGGTACGACGACATTGACGGTTTCTGCTACCGGTGGTGTAGCTCCTTACTCGGGTACGGGATCGTTTACTGTTTCTGCCGGTTCTTATACCTATACGGTAACGGATGCTGCAGGATGTTCAGCTATTGTAGCTACTACAGTCAACCAGCCGTCTGTTCTGCTTGCATCATCTTCAGCCGGTACCATCGCATGTTTTGGTGGTAGTACTACGGTGACGGTGTCTGCAATAGGCGGTACTGCTCCATACACCGGAACAGGAACTTTTACCCGTCCTGCCGGATCGTATACTTTCACGGTAACGGATAACCGCGGTTGTGTATCCATCACATCGATCACCATTTCTCAACCAAGCGCTCTTGTTGCTTCAGCTTCTGCAGGTACTATCTCATGTAATGGCGGAACCACCACGGTAACAGTTTCAGCTATCGGCGGCACAGCGCCTTACACCGGAACCGGAAGTTTCACCCGCGCCGCCGGCTCTTACACCTTCACGGTAACTGACAACCGTGGCTGTTCTTCAACAGCTGCAGTGACCATTACCCAGCCTTCTGCGATCACACTTGCTTTAAGTAAAACAGATGTCACAACAACTGGTGGTGCTGATGGAACAGCCACTGTGGTAGCCACCGGCGGCACACCGGGCTACACCTATCTCTGGTCCAATGGCGCTACCACATCCACGACTACCGTACTTACAGCAGCCACTTATACGGTGACCGTGACCGATGCTAACGGATGTACCAAAACTGGAAGTATTACTGTTGGAAGTCCTCAGTCTGGCGTTTGCGGAAGCTTCCGCACGTACGGCCCGGGTGGTTGGGGATCTCCGTCCACGTCCATTTCCGGAGCCTACCTGAATGCAAACTTTGCCTCGGTCTTCCCAAGTGGATTGGTGATTGGTGCTTGTAGCTCTTTCCTCAAGCTGACTTCTGCAACGGCAGTTCGTGCCTTCTTGCCGACCAGTGGAACGCCGAAAAAGCTTAGCACGGGTACCTTGTTGAATCCAACGTCAATCTCTTACAGAAACACGCTCGCCGGACAGTTAGTGGCTTTACGGTTGAATATCGCCTTTGACAGTGCTAACGCCGCATTCGCTCCATCCGGAATCCTCTTTAAAAATGCTGTTGTTACCTCTGGACAATTCGCCGGATACACAGTGCAGCAGCTTTTCAATGCGGCCAATACCGCGATTGGTTGCGGTGGTACGAAAACCTATCTTTCAGCATTGACCACTGCGTTAAATTTAGCGAACGAGAGCTGGAGAGACGGTATTCAGCGTAATACCTACATCGCTTGTCCGGGCAACATTGCTGCTCGTGTGATCGATGAGCCGGGAACGCAGATGAGTCGTCCGGTGGCTTATCCGAATCCGACGGCCGGTCGTTTGCTGATCAATTACGATATGATCGAAACCGGAAAGGCAACGATTGAAGTGTATAACCTGAACGGTCAGCGCGTGATTTTCCGTGAAGTTGATCACGATGGAATCGGCGACTATACGTTTGAGTTACAATTGAACGAAGCTGGTTTGACCAACGGGCTTTATCTAATTCGTATGATTCGTAACGGTGTTGCGGATGATATGCGCGTAATCCTGGCGAATTAATCGCCAACTATTGAGTGGGGGGGGACGGCCGTGCGCAAGCGCGGCCGTTTTTTTTAAACGTAGTTTTTCGACCTTTTTTTGAAGGTACTCCCTTGTTTTTTTTGTTTTTTTGGTCAATTAGCCCATTTCTTTATTTCAGCTACAGGATTTTATGCTAATTTGTTAGGCTGATCTTTTGATAGTTGCCTAGTTGAAATGAAGTATATAGTCCTGATCGTGTTTTTTTTACTGGAAGTAAGGCTTGCTCAGGCAAGTTGCTCAGTAGTGATCAATTCTTCGGTCGAAACTTGCCCTGCAACCTGTAATGGCTGGTTGTCGTTTTCTGATACATCAAATGGAGCGACATATTTGCTGGTACTCAACAGCGATACGCTCACCTTTACCGATAGCTTGCGCCTTGATGGATTGTGCGCCGGAACCTTCAATTATTGGCTTTCCGATTCTCTAAACACTTGTGTAGATTCCGGTTCGATTCAATTGGTCGAACGGGGAGCGCTGACTGTGCATAGTACCGATGAATCGTGTAATAGTTCTTGCAATGCTTCGGTGTCTTTTTATTTGCCGTACACCGGTGCCGTCCATAGTGTTGAATTTAACGGAATTACTACTTATTTTTTTGACAGTCTTTCGTTTACCGGATTGTGTCCGGGCGCCTACAGTTACAGCGTCTCCGGACTCGACACTGCTTGCCGGGATATCGGAACCGTAGTGCTCGCAGATCACATTCCGCTCTCCGTATCCTTGACACCCTACACGTATCCCAGTGGATATAATATCCAGTGTAACGGTGATCAGAGTGGTTCGATTTCAGCCCAGGTGACCGGTGGAAATCCTCCATATTCATTCGTCTGGTCAAGTGGCGATCAGTCGCAGGATCTACTTGGAATTACAGCAGGAACCTACCAGTTGCAGGTGACAGATAGTTTGAATTGCACCGTGCAGGAGTCGGTAACATTGACTGAACCGCCATCGCTCGATCCTTTTATTTCCGGTACGTATTTTTCTATAACTAACGTTTCCTGTTTCGGTGGAAGTGATGGGGAGTTGATCATCCATGTAAACGGCGGAACTCCTCCTTATTATTATTCCTGGTCAACCGGCGACAATACAGAAACGATAAGCAATGAACCGGCCGGACTCTATTCGGTATTGATATGGGACGATAGCGGTTGTCTGACTTCTTCCGAAGCAACCATCACTCAGCCAGGGCCTATGCTGTTGACTACTTTTTCTACGGCGTCCGATTGCCGAAGTGCCAGCGGTTCGGCATCAGTTACCGTGATAGGAGGAACTCCCGGCGCTAATGGCTACAACTATTCATGGTCACCCACCGGTGATACAACGACTTCGATAAGTAATGTAAACGGAGGTAATTATGTATTGTCTGTTACCGATGCCAACGGATGTGTTCAGGCGGAAGCCGTCGTAGTTCCGTTTATCAGCCAGCCCGTGCTGCAGCCCAATATTATTGCCAATGTGCGCTGTAACGGCGACAGTGATGGTGTTGCAACAGTGAGTGTTATAAGTGGATTATCTCCTTTTACCTACAGCTGGGCGACTTCACCGCCACAAACTGCCGATACGGCCATTGGATTAAGCGCAGGATCTTACGTGGTGGCGGTCACGGATTCCAACGGTTGTACATCGATCGATGCCGTCACTATTAGCGAACCACCTGCACTATCCGTGATTGCCTCTGCACTTTCGGTATTGCGTTGTGCTCCGGATAGCGACGGAACCGCCGCGGTAATGATTATCAATGGTGGTGAAGCACCTTACAGTTATCAGTGGTTCCCGTACGGTGGTACAGACAGCATTGCTTATGGGTTAGCGTATGGAAATTACTCGGTTATAGCAACCGATGCGCAGGGCTGTACTTTTTCCGCGCCCTTATTGGTGGATGCTCCACCGTTACTCACGCTGACGGGTATGGTGGGGAATGTGCGGTGCTTTGGAAATGCGGATGGAATTATTTCACTGACTGTTTCCGGCGGCACCGGCAACTATACCTATGCCTGGAGTCCCGCTGTGTTTGGCACATTTTATGTTACTGATCTTGATACAGGCAACTATCATGTAGAAGTGTCGGATACGAACGGTTGTGTGGTGGCAGATTCCTTTTCCGTATTTACACCGCCGCCGCTGGCACTGACAACAACTGCGCTGCCTGCCGGTTGTTTTCAGGCGATGGACGGTGCTGCAGCTGTGTCGGTATCCGGCGGTACGCCCGGTTATACATACAGCTGGACATCAACTGGTGGTACGGATTCTGCTGTTGTAAATCTTCCGGCCGGTCCTCATACCGTAATTGTTACCGATCTAAACGGTTGTATCGATTCGGCCGTTGCCCAAATCAACGAGCCGCCAGCCATTGCGTTGGATATAGCCGTTGTTCCGCCGAGTTCGCAAGGGTGCAACGATGGCTTGCTGCAGGCAGCTGCTGCCGACGGTTTTTCGCCGTATACCTATTCCTGGGATGGCGCAAGTAACAGTAATCGTTTGCTGGAACCGACAATGGGCATGCATACGCTGTGTGTCGCTGATAGTCATGGTTGCAGCAGCTGCGACAGTATTTATTGGGCCGACAGTTCCTTTTACAATGTTTCCGGCTTCCTCTATCTGGATCTGAATCAAAATGGAATTCGCGATCGCGGTGAAAATGGTTTGCCATCGTTCAGGATGACTATCGAGCCGGCAGGTCACAGCGTACGTACAGGACCGGAGGGAAGATGGGTGGATAATACACTTCAGGATGCAACCTATGCGCTGGTCTTTGATACGTCCAATACCAACTGGCAGCTGACGGTTCCGCCTGTCCAAACAATTTCGGTTGTAAATGGTAGCGGACGCGCACCTGATTTTGGTGTAATTCCTACCGGTCGATGTCCGCAACCCGAAGTTTCTGTTTTTGCGAGTGAGCTTTCTCCCTGTGATACCGCCCGTCCGGTTCGGATTCTGATCACCAACGCCCCGTTGGCAACAGCGGCGTTGACCCAATCCTACCTTATGGTAGAAGCAGACCTTGCATTGACCTTGCATGCTTCCGACCATCCGGTTATCTATGCTTCTCCCGGTGTTTACCGTATCGAAACGGGTGATTTATTGCCCGGGGAAAGTAAACAGGTGTTATTGCAGTTTGATGTAGCGTGCGCCGTAGTTGATGCGCAAACACTTTGTATCACGACAACGTTGCATCCGACAGATCCTTGTTACGAACTTACGTCAGCGGCTACTGCTTCCTGGGACAGCTCTTTTCTTGCAGTGGCCGGCGAATGCAGTAACGATTCGGTGATGTTCACCATCATCAATACCGGCCTCGCACAACAATGCTCTACGGCAGTGCGCTATTTTGTGGAAGGAACGCTCATAGCAGTAGATTCGATTCGTCTGGCTGCCGGCGATACGCTGATTCGCTACTATTACAGCAACGGTCATACCGCACGGTTAGAGGTGGATCAGCATCCGCATATTCCGATGTATTCCCAACCGGTAGCCGTGGTGGAGATGTGTGGAACATTTCAGAACGGGTTGCCTGGATTCGTAACGCAGCAGTATTACGACGATGAAAGTCCGTTGGTCAGCCAATTTTGTTTGCCCGTGAATCAGCCGTGGTCGTCTTTTGAAAAGACCGGTTATCCTACCGGCGTTACCCGCGACCGTTTCATCAATCCGGATCAGCAGCTCCGTTATACGATTAGCTTTGAAAACCTTGCAGGAGATACCACGGATGTATTGGTGCTGCGTGATACGTTGGATGTCCACCTCGACATGAATAGCGTTTGTCCGGGCATCGCCAGTCATCCTTACCTGTTTCGCTGCTACGGTCAGCGCGTGTTGGAATGGTACTTTCCAAATGTGCATTTTCCGGACATACTTACTGATCCCTCCGGTAGCCGCGGATTTGTTACCTACACGGTAGATCAATTGCCGGGATTGGCAGACTATACCGTCATACGCAACACTGCGACTGTTTATCAGGATTCCTTGCCGGCGATAACGACCAATACTACACGACACACGATCTATCGTCAGCAATGGTTGACAACTGGCCTTCTTCACGATGCATTCACGGTGGCGGGAATACAGCTCTTTCCAAACCCCGCGCACGACCAGTTTTATATACGTATTCCGGAAACGAACGGGCCGGTAAACGTTGAGGTGCAAGATCTATTGGGTCGGAGCGTTTATCGCGATGCCAAACCAATACACGAACCGATTTATAGTATCGCTACGACAGCATGGTCGCCGGGGCAATACATAGTAGTAGTTACTACAGCGGATGGTTGCTTCCGTGGAAGTGTGATTTTACACTGATGTCCTTTTCGTGTAAGCATCGGCGGACCGGATTTTCGGCTTTTTTATTGCTTCCTCGATTTCCAAGCGGGTTAATGAGGCCGTTGAACAGCTCCCTGCAGGTCAATTGCTACCACTAATTTATCCGGTAAATAGGCCTAATCAGCGTGAATACCGCTTTTATGGATTACGGCGGATAATAAATTAGGTTAGTGTGCTAATTATGACGACATTGCACCCGTATAAATTAATTAACAATCATTA